>NZ_JAXDEO010000073.1:0-22830 GCF_035064975.1 Pseudomonas sp. YuFO20 | reverse complement strand
TTCTTGACGACCATAGAGCGTTGGAACCACCTGATCCCATCCCGAACTCAGAAGTGAAACGATGCATCGCCGATGGTAGTGTGGGGTTTCCCCATGTGAGAGTAGGTCATCGTCAAGATTAAATTCCAAAACCCCTATCTGCGTATGCAGGTAGGGGTTTTGTTTTTGTGTCTCGATTTTCTGTAGGAGCGAGCTTGCTCGCGAAAAACGTCAGGACACCGCGGGGCCGCAGACAATTAGCGTCATCGTTGACGACCCTCGTCGGAACGCCGCCCGGAGCAAGCTCGCTCCTGCAATGAAGCAAGTCGCCTTCAATGCTAAAGTCCTCCCTCGATTTGCGCTTTCCAAGGAAGCCTTTATGCCGGACGCAACGTCCCTCAGTGCTGGTTTTATGGTGGTTCATGGCAATCGCCTGGACGAGTTACGCAGCCTGGTAGTGAGCTGGATGCGGCGCTACCCGCTGGCTCCCCTGGAAAATGAAATCGCCCTGGTGCAGAGCAACGGCATTGCCCAGTGGCTGAAGCTGGCTCTGGCCGAAGACGCTGAGGATGACGACATGGGCGGCTGCGGGATCGCCGCCGCCATCGACGTGCAATTGCCCGGCAGTTTCATGTGGCAGCTCTATCGGATGGTCCTGGGGCGCGACGACATTCCGGCCAAGTCGCTGCTGGATAAAGCCCCCCTGACCTGGCGCCTGATGCGCCTGCTGCCGCAGGTGATCGATCAGCCGCACTTCGAGCCGCTACAGCGCTTTCTCACCCATGACACCGATTTGCGCAAACGCTATCAATTGGCTGAGCGCCTGGCGGATCTGTTCGACCAGTACCAGGTGTACCGCGCCGATTGGCTCGAAGACTGGGCCGAAGGTCGTCACCAGTTACGCAACGGCAGGGGCGAAGCCAAGCCGCTGACCGCCGCCAATGCCTGGCAGGCGGAGTTGTGGCGTGCACTGTTGCTGGATGTCGGTGCAGCAGGGATGGCGCAAAGCCGGGCCGGCGTGCATCAGCGGTTTATCGAACGCATCAACAGCCTCGACGTGGCTCCTACCGGATTACCGTCACGGGTCATAGTATTCGGCATTTCCTCCCTGCCCGCTCAAGCCCTGGAAGCCCTGGCCGGCCTGGCTAGATTCAGCCAGGTGCTGCTATGCGTGCACAATCCCTGTCGTCACCATTGGGCGGACATCGTCGCCGACAAGGACCTGCTGCGCCATCAATACAAACGGCAGGCGCGCAAGAGCGGCATGCCAGGCGTGCTCGACCCGCAAACCCTGCATCAACACGCCCATCCGTTACTCGCGGCATGGGGCAAGCAGGGGCGGGACTACATCAACCTGCTCGACAGCTACGACGATCCCAACAGCTATCGTTCGGCGTTTCGTGACGGTCGCATCGACCTGTTCAGTGACAGCCAGCCGCTGCACATGCTCAACCAGTTGCAGGACGACATCCTTGAGTTGCGTCCGCTGGGCGAAACCCGCGAATGCTGGCCGGCCGTGGACTTGAAGAAAGACTCGTCGATCCGCTTCCACATTGCTCACAGCGCTCAACGCGAAGTGGAGATCCTGCACGATCAGTTGCTCGCGCGCTTCAGCGCCGATCCGCTATTGCGCCCCCGGGACGTGATTGTCATGGTCCCGGACATCGATGCCTATGCCCCGCACATTCGCGCGGTGTTCGGCCAGCTGGAGCGCCACGATCCGCGCTTCATACCCTTCACCCTCGCCGACCAGGGCCAGCGCGGCCGTGATCCGTTGCTGATCGCGGTCGAGCATCTGCTCAAGCTGCCAGACAGCCGTTTCCCGGTGAGCGAGATTCTCGACCTGCTCGACGTGCCCGCGCTAAGGGAGCGCTTCGGCGTAGAGGAGCGTGACCTGCCAACCCTGCACCGCTGGATCGAAGGGGCAGGCATCCGCTGGGGGATGAATGCCGAGCAGCGTGCCGGCCTGGGCCTGCCTGAGGCACTGGAGCAGAACAGTTGGCGTTTTGGCCTGCGGCGGATGTTGCTCGGCTACGCCGTTGGCAGTTCCGGCGCCTGTGGCGGCATCGAACCCTACGACGAGATCGGTGGTCTGGATGCCGCGCTCATCGGCCCGCTGGTTGCACTGCTGGATGCCCTGGAAATCGCCCACCACGAACTCACTCGACCGGCATCGCCCCAGCAATGGAGCCTGCGTTTACAGGCATTGGTGGCACTGTTCTTCCAGGCCAGCAACGAGCACGACGAGTATTTGCTGACGCAGCTGGAAACCTTGCGCGAAACCTGGCTCGAAAACTGTGAGTCAGTTGGCTTGCACGACGAGCTGACCCTGACCGTCGTCCGTGAAGCCTGGCTCGCCGGTCTCGATCAGGGGCGCCTGTCCCAGCGCTTTCTGGCCGGTGCGGTCAACTTCTGCACCTTGATGCCCATGCGCGCGATCCCGTTCAAGCTGGTGTGCCTGCTGGGGATGAACGATGGCGACTACCCGCGGGCACAGCCGCCGCTGGATTTCGACCTCATGGGCAGCGACTACCGCCCCGGCGATCGCTCGCGACGTGAGGATGACCGCTATTTGCTGCTGGAAGCATTGCTGTCGGCCCGTGAGCAACTCTATGTCAGCTGGGTCGGTCGCAGCATCCGCGATAACAGCGAGCGCCCGGCATCGGTGCTCATCGGCCAGCTTCGGGACCATCTGGCCAGCGGTTGGCGATTGGTCGATGCCGAGGAGGACTACTCGAAGCCCTGACCCAGGAGCACCCGCTGCAACCCTTCAGCGCCCGTTACTTCCACCAGGGCGATGCGTTGTTCAGCTATGCCAGCGAGTGGCAGGTGCTCCATCAAGCCAGCGGGCAGGCGCCTGTCAGTGAGCTACTGGATGCCCACGTCCAGGAGGAGCCGCTGAGTCTGGGACAACTACAGGATTTCCTGCGCAACCCGGTGCGTCATTTCTTCAGTCAGCGCCTGAAGGTGTTCTTCGAGGCGGCCGAAGTGCCTTTGGCCGATGAAGAGCCCTTTGTCCTCGATGCCTTGCAACGCTATAGCCTGAGCGACAGTTTGCTCGGCGCCGCACTGGCAGACCTGGATAACTCCGAACGGGTGCTGGAGGCGCAGGCCAGTCGCCTGCAAAACAGCGGGCTGCTGCCGATGGCGGGGTTTGGCGAATGCCTGCAACGGGAGTTGATCGAACCCTTGCCGGATCTGCTCGCGCGTTATCAACAGCTTCTGACCTTATGGCCAACGCCCCTGACCAGCGCCCTGCCAGTCAATTTGCAAGTGGATGGCCTGCGCATCGAGGGTTGGCTCAGTGGCCTGCACCAACGTGCCGACGGCGGCTTGCTGTCGATCACGACGATCCCCAACAGCATCGGTTCGATCAAGTCGCGCAAATGGCATCGGCTGACGCGGCCGTGGGTCAACCACCTGGTGGCGTGCGCCAGCGGCATGGCGATGACCACGGCCCTGGTGGCCAGTGACGACAGCCTGATACTCGAGCCGATTGCCCGGGAGCGTGCTTTGCGAACCCTGGGCGATCTGTTGCTGGCCTGGCAAGCAGGCATGCGTCAGCCCCTGCCGATCGCGGTCAAGACCGCCTTTGCCTGGCTCGGCCAGACCGACCCGCTAAAAGCCCAGGCCGCCGCGCGCAAGGCCTACGAAGGTGATGGCTTGACCACCGACGGCGAGCGCCGCGAAAGCGTGGCGCTCGCGCGTCAGTTCGCCGATTACGACGCCCTGGTCGCCGACGAGACGTTCGCCGATTGGTGTGACGCCCTGTATCGACCGCTGCTTGAGGCCCCTTGGCGTTCAGTGTCCAGCGAGGAGCCCCGCCCATGACCACCCAGACCCCCTTGGCCCTGGCGTTCCCGCTGCGTGGCAGTCAACTGATCGAGGCCAGTGCCGGGACCGGCAAGACCTTCACCATTTCCGCGTTGTACCTGCGCCTGGTCCTTGGCCACGGTGGCGAGCCTTGTGGTTTCGGCCGTGAACTGCTGCCGCCGCAAATCCTCGTGGTGACCTTTACCGATGCCGCCACCAAAGAGCTGCGCGAACGCATTCGCACGCGCCTGGCCGAAGCCGCGCGGTTTTTCCGCGAGGAAACGCCGGCCCCGGACGCGCTGATCAACCAGCTGCGCGAAGAGTACGCACCCGATCAGTGGCCCGGCTGCGCCAATCGCCTGGACATCGCCGCGCAATGGATGGATGAGGCGGCGGTGTCGACCATCCACAGTTGGTGCCAGCGCATGTTGCGCGAGCACGCTTTCGACAGCGGCAGCCTGTTTACCCAGACCCTGGAAACCGACCACAGCGATCTGCTCGGTGAAGTGCTGCGCGATTACTGGCGGCTGTTCTGTTATCCGATGCAGGGCGATGCGTTGAACTGGGTGCGCGGCAATTGGGGCGGACCGGCGGCCTTGTTGCCGCGGATCCGCGGGCTGTTCGCCAGCGCGCGTGACACTCTCGCCGGTGTTGAGCCGGCGCAACTGATCAACGAATGTCTGCAGGAGCGCCGAGTCGCCCTGCTTGAGCTCAAGATGCCGTGGCGCCAATGGGCCGACGAGCTGCTGGCCCTGTGTCACGAAGGTGTCGCCAGCAAGAGTGTCGACGGGCGCAAGATGCAGGCGCGGTATTTCGAGCCCTGGTTCGAGAAAATCAAAGCCTGGGCCGAAGACGAGGCCCTCGAGCAACTGGACATCGGCACCGGCTTCACCCGCCTGACCCCCGACGGAATGGCAGAAGCCTGGAAGAAGGGCCCCGCGCCGTACCATCCAGGCCTGGACGCCATGCCCGCGCTCAAAGCCTGCCTGGATGGTTTGCCGACACCCCATGCCGCTGTGCTGCAACACGCTGCCCACTGGGTAGGCGCGCGCTTCGAAGAGGAAAAGCGCCGCCGTGCTGAAATGGGTTTCGACGACATGTTGCTGCGCCTGGACGCGGCGCTGCAAAGCGAGGGCGGCGAGCGCCTGGCGACCTTGATCCGCGAGCAGTTCCCGGTGGCGTTGATCGACGAATTCCAGGACACCGACCCGGTGCAGTACCGGATCTTCGAGAGCATCTACCGCATTGAAGACAACAGCCCCGACAGCGGACTGTTCCTGATCGGTGACCCGAAGCAGGCGATCTACGCCTTCCGCGGCGCCGACATCTACACCTACCTGCGCGCCCGCCAGGCCACCACGGGCCGCCTGCACACCCTGGGCACCAACTTCCGTTCGAGCCATGGCATGGTCAGTGCCGTGAACCATGTATTCGACTGCGCTGAGTCTCGCGAGTCGGGGCGTGGGGCCTTTCTGTTCCGGGAAAAAAATGGCGACAACCCGGTGCCGTTCCTGCCCGTCGAGTCCCAGGGACGCAAGGAAGTCCTGCGCATCAACCAGCAGGCAGTGCCGGCGTTGAACATCTGGCACCTGGCGGCCGAGCAGCCGTTGTCCGGCGCAGTCTATCGGCAACAACTGGCCGCCGCCTGTGCCAGTGAAATCACCGCCTTGCTCAACGGTGGGCAACAGGGCCTGGCGGGGTTCGTGCGTGACGACCAGGTGCTCAAAGGCCTGATGCCGGCGGACATTGCCATCCTCGTGCGTGACGGCAAGGAGGCCCAGGCGGTGCGTGCCGAGCTCTCTGCCCGCGGCGTGCGCAGCGTTTATCTGTCGGACAAGGACTCGGTGTTCGCCGCGCAGGAAGCCCACGATGTACTCACCTGGCTCAAGGCCTGCGCCGAGCCGGACGTCGAGCGGCCGCTGCGGGCGGCATTGGCCAGCATCACGCTGAACCTGTCATTGTCCGAACTGGAGCAGTTGAACCAGGACGAACTGGCCTGGGAATCCCGGGTCATGCAGTTCCGCCGTTATCGCGAGCTGTGGCGCAAGCAGGGCGTGTTGCCGATGCTGCGACGCTTGCTGCATGACTTCAAGCTGCCCCAGGCATTGATGGCGCGCAGCGATGGCGAGCGAGTGCTGACCAACCTGTTGCACCTGTCCGAGTTGCTGCAACAGGCAGCCGCCGAACTGGACGGCGAGCAGGCCTTGATCCGGCATTTGTCCGAGCACCTGGCGTTGTCGGGCCAGGCCGGTGAAGAGCAGATCCTGCGCCTGGAAAGCGACGAGCAACTGGTCAAGGTCGTGACCATCCACAAGTCCAAGGGGCTTGAGTACCCGTTGGTATTCCTGCCGTTCATTTGCTCGGCGAAACCGGTGGATGGCAGCCGCCTGCCATTGCATTACCACGACGCCACGGGCAAGGCCCAGGTAACCCTGAGCCCCACGCCCGAACTGATTGCCCAGGCCGATGACGAGCGTGTGGCCGAAGACCTGCGCCTGCTGTACGTGGCCCTGACCCGGGCGCAACACGCCTGCTGGTTGGGCGTGGCGGATCTCAAGCGCGGCAACAACAACAGCTCGGTGCTGCACCTGTCGGCGCTGGGGTATCTGTTGGGCGGCGGTGCCTGCCTGAACGAGTCGGCGGGTTTGCAGGCCTGGTTACGGGACCTGCAACAGGGCTGCCCGGCGATTGGCTACGGCGAAATGCCCGAGGCCACCCTCGAGTCTTACCATCCCCCGCAGAACACCGCGGCGTTGCTGGCGCCGTTGACGGTGCAACGCAAGGCCAGTGAAAACTGGTGGATTGCCTCCTACAGCGCCTTGCGTATTGGCGACAGCCTGAGCATCGGCACTGATCAGGCGCCGGAAAGTCCGCAGGCACAGAAACTCTTCGACGACGAACGTCTCGACCCACACGCCCCCCGCGAGATGGTGGCGGGCGGTGCCGATATCCATCGATTCCCCCGTGGCCCGAACCCGGGCACCTTTCTCCATGGCTTGCTCGAATGGGCCGGTGGCGAAGGGTTTGCCGCCACCCCGCAGGCGGTGGAGGATGCGATTGGCCGGCGCTGCAATCGCCGAGGCTGGGAAGGCTGGATCACCACGCTGAGTGAATGGTTGCAGCACCTGCTCAAGTCGCCGTTGCCTGTGGCTAGCGACCAGGCACCGGTGATTTTCGCGCAGTTGACCCAGTACCAGGTCGAGATGGAATTCTGGTTCGCCAGCCACAAGGTCGATGTGCTCAAGCTCGATGCCCTGGTGTGCCAATACACCCACAACGGTGTGCCGCGGGTGGCCGCGGAACCTGTCTTGCTCAATGGCATGTTCAAGGGCTTCATCGACCTGACGTTCGAGCATGATGGCCGCTACTACGTCGCCGACTACAAATCCAACTGGCTCGGAGTTGACGACGCGGCCTATACCGAACAGGCCATGGAGCAGTCGATCCTCGACAACCGCTACGACCTGCAATACGTGTTGTACCTACTGGCCCTGCATCGCCAGCTCAAGGCGCGGCTGGCCGATTACGATTACGACCGGCATGTCGGCGGTGCGCTGTACCTGTTCCTGCGGGGCACGCGTGCGCCGAGCCAGGGCGTGTATTTCGCCCGACCGCCCCGGGCGCTGATCGAGCAACTGGACCGCCTGTTCCAGGGCAAACCGCAGCCCAGGGTCGAACCGGCCTGGGAACAGGGAGTACTGCTATGAACCGTACCTTCGCCGATGTGCTGGCGACGCCGCTGACTGCCGAGAGCCTGGCGCAACTCAGCCCGTTGAGTCGTGCCGAAGACCTGTTGCTGCTGCTCTCGCGCTGGGTCGAGCGTGGCTGGTTGCGCGCACTGGACAAGGCCTTCGTCGGCTTTCTTCACGAGCTGGCACCGGCCGATGACCCGCTGGTGCTGCTGGCGGCGGCATTGACCAGTCACCAGTTGGGGCACGGGCATGTCTGCCTGGACCTGTTCGAGACCCTCAAGGAGCCGGACTTCGCCCTGTCGCTGCCTCCGGAAGGCGACCTGCAAGGTGGCGCGATGTTGCTGCCTTCGCAGCTGCTGGAAACCCTGGATGGCGCCCATTGGTGCAAGGTGCTGGCATCCAGCAGCCTGGTTGCCCTGGCCGCGGACGAGCGCGACAACGTGCAGCAGCGGCCCCTGGTGTTGGCCGGCAAACGCCTGTACCTGCGGCGCTACTGGGCCTACGAGCGACGCATCGACGATGCGTTGCGTGAGCGTCTGGCGGGGCAGGAAGACGCCCCCAAGGATCTGTTGCAACGCCTCACCGGTCTGTTTGGCCCGGCCAGGCCCGGTGAGGTCATCGACTGGCAGAAACTGGCCTGCGCCCTCGCCACTCGCAGCGCGTTCAGTATCGTCACCGGCGGTCCGGGCACCGGCAAGACCACCACGGTGGTGCGCTTGCTCGCGTTGCTCCAGGCGCCGGCGGTAGAGGCGGGCAAACCGCTGCGCATTCGCCTGGCCGCGCCTACCGGCAAGGCCGCGGCGCGGCTGACCGAATCCATCAGTGCGCAAGTGCGGACGCTGAAAGTCACTGAAGCCATCCGCGAAAAAATCCCCTCCGATGTCACCACCGTGCACCGCCTGCTCGGCAGCCGCCCGGGGACCCGACATTTCCGTCACCACGCCGGCAATCACCTGCCGCTGGATGTGCTGGTGGTGGACGAAGCATCGATGATCGACCTGGAAATGATGGCCAACCTGCTCGATGCGCTGCCGGCCCATGCCCGCCTGGTGCTGCTGGGTGACAAGGACCAGTTGGCGTCGGTGGAGGCCGGTGCCGTGCTGGGCGATCTGTGTCGCGACGCCGAGGCGGGTTGGTACAGCCCGCAGACTCGCCAATGGCTGCAGGCCGTCAGTGGCGAGAGCCTGGAAGCAAGCGGGTTGCAGGAAGATACCCAGGGCACCCACCCGCTCGCCCAGCAAGTGGTGATGTTGCGCCACTCGCGGCGCTTCGGCGAAGGCAGCGGCATTGGTCAGCTGGCCCGTTGGGTCAACCAGCAACAGCCCGCCCAAGCCCGAAAATTGCTGGCGGCGCGCAGCCACGACGATGTGTTCTGCCTGTCGCTCAAAAATGAACAGGATCGGGCGCTGGAGCGCCTGTTGCTCGAAGGTCATGGTGAAGGGCCGCAAGGATACCGGTATTACTTGAGCCTGCTGCGCAATCAGCGCCCACCGCTCGATTGTCCCTTGGAGGATGGGCGCTGGATTGATTGGGCGCGGCAGGTCCTGCAGGCGTTCGACGCGTTCCAGTTGTTATGCGCCGTGCGCAAAGGGCCGTGGGGCGTGGAAGGCCTGAACCAGCGGGTGACCGACGCCTTGCTCAAGGCGCGGCTGATCGACAGCGACCAGCAGTGGTACGAAGGCCGGCCGGTGCTGATGACCCGCAACGATTACGGCTTGGGCCTGATGAATGGCGACATCGGCATCGCCCTCAAGCTTCCCGAACGCGAGGGCCCCGAGGCCGGGAAGCTTGTGCTGCGGGTCGCGTTCCCGAGGAACGACGGCCAGGGCGGCGTGCGATTTGTACTGCCCAGTCGTCTCAATGATGTCGAAACCGTGTACGCCATGACCGTGCACAAATCCCAGGGCTCGGAATTCGCCCACACCGCCTTGATCCTGCCCGATGCCCTGAACCCGGTGCTCACCAAGGAGCTGATCTACACCGGCATCACCCGGGCCAAGGACTGGTTCACCTTGATCGAACCTCGGGCCGGCGTCTTCGAAGAAGCGGTGCGACGCCGGGTCAAACGCTTGAGTGGGTTGATGCTGGAGCTCAAGGAGGGGATCGACTGATAGCGCTCGCAGCGCATCTGCCAAAAAGTGGACGATTCACTTCACGCCATGAAAGTACCGTCAAAAAAACAGTGATTTAACCAATTGCTCGCGACAAAATTTTATCATGGTGTGAAGTGTAAAGTGCAAAAGCTGACCTAGACTCAGGCTTGAATGGTCTGGCTTCATGAGATTTTCAGCGCTGCGACTATTGGGTTTTCATATCCAAAGAGCGAATGCCAATATGAGTGATGGTTCCGTAGCACACTCTCGATTAAATGTACTTGATGGATGGCGCGGCATAAGTATATTGCTTGTCCTGGCGTGTCACCTGCTACCACTCGGCCCAAAGATCCTGCAATTGAATTCCGCTGCAGGTGTTATGGGCATGGCTATATTTTTTACCCTGTCGGGTTTCCTGATAACAAGTTTCCTGCTCAAGAACGACAGCGTCATTGATTTCTTGATTCGCAGGTTCTTTCGGATTGTGCCTCTTGCCTGGTTGTACATGGCAATTGTCTTGCCGATCATGAGCAGCCCTCCGGATTACTACCTCGCAAACTTTCTTTTCTATGCCAACTGGCCGCCCATGTGGCTTGGCAATGTAAACGGGCATCTATGGAGTTTGTGCATGGAGGTCCAGTTTTATGTTGCTATCGCTTTGCTGGTCGTCATGATGCGGAAAAAGTGGATGGTGATGATTCCTTTATTCGCCATCGCCGTCACGACCTACCGAGTCATGAACGATGCCCATGTCGTGATCAACACCTATTACCGCATTGATGAAATACTATCTGGCTGTTTACTTGCACTGATATACCACAAAAGAGTGGGCAGCACCTTTGTGAAACTTCCGCAACAAATATGGATTGTGCAAATAGTTTTGTTCCTCCTGTTTATTGTTTCCAGTCATCCCGACGGCGGCTTCATGAACTACCTGCGCCCCTATATTGCCGCCGCCATGGTGGGGAGCACGTTAGTCAATGGCCAGACACGCATTGTTGCCCAGGTTCTGAATAATCGCGTTCTGTTTTATATCGCCACCATTTCCTACGCGCTCTACGTTGTTCATCCACTGCTGGCACATACCTGGCTGGGTAGCGGAGATACCGTCATAAAATATTTGAAGCGTCCGTTGTTGTTCGCCGCCATTTTCATGACCGCGCATATCTCGACTTTCTATTATGAAAAGTGGTGGATTGCTTTTGGTAAGACACTGTCCAGGAAAGTCGCTGGCCAACCCGTTCCAACTTGAGGTTGGCGCTACCTGATTCCTTGAAGAACCTCAGTCGGCAAACAGCATTTGCCGACTGTCCCCCATCAACAGCGCCTGGTTCTGCTCGGTCACCGCGCGGATGTAATCCCACAACAGGGTAATCCGCTTGAGCTTGCGCAGGTCTTCGCGGCAGTACATCCAGAATTGTCGGGTGATGTTGATCTCCTGCGGCAACACCGCCAGCAACCGTGGGTCCTGGGCGGCGAGGAAGCACGGCAGGATGGCCAGTGATCGCCCTTGCTGCGCCGCCACGAACTGCGCGATCACGCTGGTGCTGCGCAGATTGGCGCTGGCGCCGGGGAGCACGTTGGCCAGGTACAGCAGCTCAGAGCTGAACGCCAGGTCGTCGACATAACTGATGAACGAATGTTTGCCCAGGTCGGCCGGGCGGCGGATGGCCGGGTGTTTGTCGAGGTATTCCTGGGTCGCGTACAGCTGCAGGCGGTAGTCGGTCAGTTTGCAGCATACGTAAGGCCCGTGTTCGGGGCGTTCCAGGGCGATGACGATGTCGGCCTCGCGCTTGGACAGGCTGATGAAGTGCGGCAGCGGCAGGATGTCCACCGAGATCGCCGGGTAGGCGTCGACGAAATGGCTCAGTTGCGGGGTAATGAAAAAGCTGCCGAACCCTTCGGTGCAGCCCATTCGCACATGGCCGGACAACGCGACCCCGGAGCCCGAAACCTGCTCGCAGGCCATGTGCAGCGTGCTTTCGATCGACTCGGCGTACCCCAGCAGGCGCTGGCCTTCGGCGGTCAGGACAAAACCGCTGGTCCGGGATTTCTCGAACAGCAAGGTGCCCAGCGAAGCTTCCAGTGAACTGATGCGCCGCGACACGGTGGTGTAGTCGACGGCCAGGCGCTTGGCCGCGGTGCTGGCCTTGCGGGTGCGGGCGACTTCGAGGAAAAACTTGAGGTCATCCCAGTTCAGCGAGCCTAGAGAGGTGATGTTTTTTTGCATGTTGGACCGGCTTTTATGTGCGTTCTTATTAGAAGTTTGCACATCTATACTCCAAAAACAGTCCGATCACCAATTCGCGGCATACGCCTCATCTCAAGGCGACTTTCTCGCCTTGGCTCCCAAGATAAAAACAAGCATCCGGAGACCCACATGAACGCTTCGCTCACGCCCAACGAAACTACCGTACAAAAGGTCAAGCTGTTGATCGACGGCGAATGGGTCGAATCCCAGACCACCGAATGGCACGACATCATCAACCCGGCCACCCAACAGGTGCTGGCCAAGGTGCCGTTTGCCACCGCTCAAGAAGTCGACGCCGCCATCAGTGCAGCCCATCGCGCCTTCCAGACCTGGAAGCTGACGCCGATCGGCGCGCGGATGCGCATCATGCTCAAGCTCCAGGCGTTGATCCGTGAACACTCCAAGCGCATCGCCGTGGTCCTGAGCGCCGAGCAGGGCAAAACCATTGCCGACGCTGAGGGCGACATTTTCCGTGGCCTGGAAGTGGTCGAGCACGCCTGCTCCATCGGCAGCCTGCAAATGGGCGAATTCGCTGAAAACGTCGCAGGCGGTGTCGATACCTACACCCTGCGTCAGCCGATCGGCGTGTGCGCCGGCATTACCCCGTTCAACTTCCCGGCGATGATTCCGCTGTGGATGTTCCCGATGGCCATCGCCTGCGGCAACACCTTCGTGCTCAAACCGTCCGAGCAGGACCCGATGTCGACCATGCTGCTGGTAGAGCTGGCCATCGAGGCCGGCGTTCCGGCCGGCGTGCTCAACGTCGTGCATGGTGGCAAGGACGTGGTGGATGCGCTCTGCACCCACAAGGACATCAAGGCCGTTTCCTTCGTCGGTTCGACGGCGGTCGGCACCCACGTCTATGACCTGGCCGGCAAGCACGGCAAACGCGTGCAATCGATGATGGGCGCGAAGAACCACGCCGTGGTGCTGCCCGATGCCAATCGCGAACAGGCGCTGAATGCGCTGGTGGGCGCCGGTTTTGGCGCAGCCGGTCAACGCTGCATGGCCACCTCGGTAGTCGTGCTGGTGGGCGCGGCCAAGCAATGGCTGCCTGACCTGAAGGCGCTGGCGCAGAAACTGACGGTGAATGCCGGCAGCGAGCCGGGCACCGACGTCGGCCCGGTGATCTCCAAAAAAGCCAAACAGCGAATTCTTGATCTGATCGAAAGCGGCATCAAGGAAGGCGCGAAACTCGAGCTCGATGGTCGCGAAATCACGGTTCCCGGTTACGAGAAGGGCAACTTTGTCGGCCCGACCCTGTTCTCCGGCGTGACCACCGACATGCAGATCTACACCCAGGAAATCTTCGGCCCGGTGCTGGTGGTGCTGGAAGTGAATACCCTCGACGAGGCCATCGCCCTGGTCAACGCCAACCCGTTCGGCAACGGCACCGGCCTGTTCACCCAATCCGGTGCGGCGGCGCGCAAGTTCCAGAACGAAATCGACGTCGGCCAGGTCGGCATCAACATCCCGATCCCGGTGCCGGTGCCGTTCTTCAGCTTCACCGGTTCCCGTGGTTCCAAGCTCGGCGACCTCGGCCCGTATGGCAAGCAAGTGGTGCAGTTCTACACTCAGACCAAGACCGTCACCAGCCGCTGGTTCGATGACGACAGCGTCAACGACGGTGTGAACACCACCATCAACCTGCGTTAAGGAGCCGGACATGAACATCGCTTTTATCGGTCTTGGCAACATGGGCGCGCCGATGGCGCGCAACCTGATCAAGGCCGGCCATGCACTGCGCCTGGTCGACCTGAACAAAACCGTGCTGGCGGAGCTTGAGCAACTGGGCGGCAGCATCAGCGCTTCGGCACGTGAGGCGGCACAAGGCGCGGAACTGGTGATCACCATGCTGCCCGCTGCCGTGCATGTACGCAGCGTCTGGCTGGGCGAAGACGGTGTGCTCGCCGGTATCGGCAAGGGTGTGCCGGCCGTGGATTGCAGCACCATCGATCCGCAGACCGCCCGTGACGTGGCCGCCGCCGCTGCCAAACAGGGCGTGGCCATGGCCGATGCGCCGGTTTCCGGTGGCACCGGTGGCGCCGCGGCAGGGACCTTGACGTTCATGGTCGGCGCGACCCCGGAACTGTTCGCGACCCTGCAACCGGTGCTGGCGCAGATGGGCCGCAACATCGTCCATTGCGGCGAAGTCGGCACCGGGCAAATCGCCAAGATCTGCAACAACCTGCTGCTGGGCATTTCCATGGTCGGCGTCAGCGAAGCCATGGCCCTGGGTGATGCGTTGGGTATCGACACCAAGGTGCTGGCGGGCATCATCAACAGCTCCACCGGGCGTTGCTGGAGTTCGGAGATGTACAACCCGTGGCCGGGCATCGTCGAAACGGCCCCGGCCTCGCGCGGCTATACCGGGGGCTTTGGCGCCGAGCTGATGCTCAAGGACCTGGGGCTGGCCACCGAAGCAGCGCGTTCGGCGCACCAGCCGGTGGTAATGGGCGCGGTGGCGCAACAGTTGTATCAGGCGATGAGTTTGCGTGGGGAAGGCGGCAGTGACTTCTCGGCGATCATCAACAGCTATCGCAAGCCGCAATAATCATGCTGAAAACCTGTAGGAGCGAGCTTGCTCGCGATGGTCGTCAACGATAACGCTGGAAGCCTGGCTCCCCGCGGTGCTCTCAGGTTTTTCGCGAGCAAGCTCGCTCCTACAGAGAAGCGCATCGACATTTACCGGGAAATCACATTGCGTGATCTCCCGGTTTTTTTGCATCAGGCAAACACGAAATACTTGCGCACGGTTTCCACCACTTCCCAGGTGCCTTTCATCCCCGGCTCAACGACAAAAATGTCACCGGCACGCAGGTGGATCGGCTCTTTTCCCTCAGGGGTGATGATGCAGTAGCCCTCGCGGAAATCGCAGTATTCCCACTTCACGTATTCCACGTACCACTTGCCCGGCGTGCAGATCCAGGTGCCCATGATCTTGCTGCCGTCTTCGCTGGTGTAGGCGTTGAGGTTGACGGTGTGCGGGTCGCCTTCGAGTTTTTCCCATTTGCAGGCATCGAGTACGGGCAGCGGGTGGGTGTCGCGAAGAACGGTGATCGGTGCGGTCATGATGACTCCGGCGTTGGGGAGAACTGAAGTCGCACCCTATAGGGCCTGCCCGGGCGCCAGTTGTCTGTGTTCGACATCGAGGTATCCAGAAACGCAGCGGCTCGACGCCTGCCAGCGACTGTGGCGCCATTGATATTTCCACGCCATAAACCACCGATATCTGGCAGTTTGTGCGAAAGCCCCAGGCTTTTTCGAAGTTTTTTGCAAGAACATGCACAGGTATCGCTCGTATCATTCACTTCGGAAAAGGCCGAGAGCTGTGTTATGAAAAAAACAATGTCGTGGTGGGACATCAGCCCGCCCTTGAGTACCGCAACACCGACCTGGCCGGGCGATACGCCTTTTCAGGAAGAGCGCGTCTGGACGCTGGGGCCTGAATGCCCGGTGAATGTCGGGCGTATCACGTTGTCGCCGCACACTGGCGCCCATGTCGACGCGCCGCTGCACTACAGCAAGGACGGCGCGGCCATCGGCGATGTGCCGCTCGACGTCTATATCGGGCCTTGCCGGGTGCTGCATTGCCTGGGCAGCGACGCGCTGGTGCAACCCGGGCAACTGCAAGGTCGTTTGGCAAACCTGCCCGAACGCGTGCTGCTGCGTACTTATCAACAGGCGCCGCAGACCACCTGGGACCCCGAATTCACCGCGGTCGGCAAAGACACCGTCGACCTGCTTGCCAGTCTCGGCGTGCGCCTGATCGGTATCGACACGCCGTCGCTGGACCCGCAGCAATCCAAGACCATGGACGCGCACAACGCCGTGGCGCGTCACGGCATGGCCATTCTCGAAGGCATCGTGCTCGATGACGTCCCGGAAGGGGACTACGAGTTGATCGCGCTGCCACTGCGATTTGCCAACCTCGACGCCAGCCCGGTCAGGGCGATCTTGCGTCCACTGAATTCATCGCTACATCAGGAGCCTGTTCAATGAGCCAATGTCCGTATTCGCCTGCCAATCAGACAGCGGAGTGGCATAACGCCGAGCTGAATTTTTCCGACTCCATGAGCTACGGCGACTACCTGGACCTGGGGCGTATTCTCAGCGCCCAGCACCCGTTGTCGCCGGACCATAACGAGATGCTGTTCATCATCCAGCACCAGACCTCCGAGCTGTGGATGAAACTGATGCTGCATGAGCTCAAGGCCGCCCGCGAACACGTTCGGCTGGGTGAGCTGGCGCCGGCCTTCAAGATGCTGGCGCGGGTCTCGCGAATCTTTGATCAGCTGGTGCATGCGTGGACGGTACTGGCCACCATGACGCCCACCGAGTACCACTCGATCAGGCCTTTCCTGGGGCAATCGTCGGGCTTCCAGTCGTTCCAGTACCGTGAAATCGAGTTCATCCTGGGTAACAAGAGCGCGACGCTGTTGCGCCCCCACGCCCATCGGCCGGAGCTGTTGCAGGAGCTGGAAAAAGCCATCGCCACCCCTTCGCTGTATGACGAAGCCATTCGCTTGATGGCCAACGCCGGGCTGGCGATCGACCCGCAGCGTTTCGAGCGTGACCCGAGCGCCCCGACGCAGCATGACGCCTCGGTCGAAGCGGCCTGGCGGGTGGTCTACAAGGATCCGACGCGTTATTGGGATCTCTATCAACTGGCCGAGAAATTCATCGATCTCGAAGACTCGTTCCGCCAGTGGCGCTTCCGCCATGTCACCACGGTCGAGCGGATCATCGGCTTCCAGCCTGGCACGGGTGGCACTGAAGGAGTGGGTTACCTGCGCAAGATGCTCGATACCGTGCTGTTCCCGGAATTGTGGCGGGTGCGTTCGACCCTTTGACCTGACAGGCATTAAAAAGCCCCGGCATTCAATGAATACCGGGGCTTTTTGTTGCGCGCTGGATTATTGAGCGACTGGCAAGCCGCGATCGCGCGCCACGCGCACCCGGTAGAACAGGTAGATGATCGCCACCCACACCGGGATGGCGATGACCGACGCGCGGATGCCCGGAATCATCCACATCACGCAGATGATCATGGCCATGAAGGCCAGGCACAGGTAGTTGCTGTAGGGAAACCAGAATGACTTGAAGCCGGGCACTATGCCTTGCTGGCCCATGATCTTGCGAAACTTCAGGTGGGTCAGGCTGATCAGCGTCCAGTTGATCATCAACGAGGCGACCACCAGGGCGAACAGCAACTCCAGCGCTTCATGGGGCGCCAGGTAGTTGACCAGCACCGACAGCATCGTGATCAGTGCCGAGATGCCCAGCGCCCGCAGAGGCACGCCCTGTTTGTTCAGTTTCATCAGTGATTTGGGTGCGTCGCCCTGTTCGGCCAGGCCGTAGAGCATGCGGCTGTTGCAGTAGACGCCGCTGTTGTAGACCGAGAGCGCCGCGGTGAGCACCACGAAGTTGAGGATGTGCGCGGCGGTGTCGCTGCCGATCAGCGAGAAGATCTGTACGAACGGGCTGCCGCTGTAGGCATCGCCGGACGCACCGAGGGTCTGCAGCAGTTGATCCCAAGGGTACAGCGACAGCAGCACGGTGAGTGCGCCGACGTAGAAGATCAACACGCGATAAACCACCTGGTTGATCGCCTTGGGGATCACCTTCCTCGGTTCGCTGGCTTCAGCGGCCGTGATGCCGACCAGTTCCAGGCCACCGAAGGAGAACATGATGAACGCCATCGACATCAGCAAGCCGGTGGTGCCGTTGGGGAAGAAACCGCCGTGGCTCCACAGGTTGCTGACCGACGCCTGCGGGCCGCCAGTGCCGCTGAACAGCATGTAGCAGCCCAGGACGATCATGCCGATGATCGCCACGACCTTGATGATCGCGAACCAGAACTCCATCTCGCCGAAGACTTTGACGTTCATCGTGTTGATCAGGTTGACCAGGACGAAGAACACCGCGGCGCTGACCCAGGTCGGGATCTCCGGCCACCAGAACTGCACGTACTTGCCCACGGCCGTCAGCTCGGCCATGCCCACCAGCACGTACAGCACCCAGTAGTTCCAGCCGGACAGGAAGCCGGCATAACCGCTCCAGTACTTGTGGGCGAAATGACTGAAGGAACCGGCCACCGGCTCCTCGACGATCATCTCGCCCAGCTGGCGCATGATCAGGAAAGCGATGAACCCGGCAATCGCATAACCGAGGATCATCGACGGCCCGGCCGACTTGAGCACACCCGCCGAGCCCAGGAACAGCCCGGTGCCAATCGCCCCACCCAGGGCGATCAATTGAATGTGCCGGTTCTTCAACCCCCGCTTGAGCGAGCCCTGTTGCAAGATTTCATCCGCCATCTCGTTCCCTTCTGGTTATTGTTGTCAGGCCTGATTTGAAAGATCAGATATTACTCTCGGTGAACTTTTCGTAATACAGGTGAACGCTGTCCAGCGCCTGGCTTTGTAACCAGTCCTTGATCGACTCGACCATCGGCGGTGGGCCGCAGACGTACATGTCGACCGGCGCGTCGCGCAATTCACTGAGGTCGAAATGCTCGGCAATGTAGCCGCGCTTGCCCGTCCACTGAGGCGATGGATCGCTGACCACTTCGGTGTAGCGAAACCCCGGAAGGCGCTCGGCATAGGCCTCGATCCGTGCGCGCTCGCACAGGTCGGCAGCGTCGCGCACGCCGTAGTACAGATGCACCGGCTGCACGCAACCGCGTTCGGCGAGGTCGTCGAGCATGCCCAGCAGTGCCGATAGTCCGGTGCCACCCGCTACCAGGATCAGCGGTTTGGCCACCTGCCGCAGATAGAACGCGCCCAGCGGTGCCTCGAGCATGATTTCGTCGCCCACTTGGCAGCGTTCACGGATGTAGTTACTCATCACCCCGTCGGGCAACAGGCGAATCAAAAATTGCAGTTGATTGTGCTCGCTCGGCCGATTGGCAAACGAGTAGGAACGCTTGCTCTCGGTGCCCGGAATCGACAACCGGGCGTATTGCCCCGGGAGAAAATCCAGCGGGGTGGTCGTACCGAGGTCCAGGTGCAGGATCGCGGTGCTGGCAGAAATCTGCCTGACGTCGGTCACCGTTGCGCTCAGTTGCTCCGGACCCGAGGCGTTGCACAGGGTGGAGGCGAAGTCGAAATAGAACGCCGAGTCGGATTTGACCCGCGTCTGGCAGGTGAGCATCTTGCGCTGTTGCAGGTCCAGGCTCGAGAGCGCTTCCTCGTCCACGTAATCCTGGCTGTAGTCGCCGGATTCACAGCGCCCCTGGCAGGTGCCGCAGACGCCTTCGCGGCAATCCAGGGGAATGTTGATGCCGTTGCGCAGGGCGGCGTCGAGCAGGATCTCGTTGGGTTGTACGGGAAAGAACAGGGTTTTGCCGTCGGCAAAGCTGAACGCTACTTTGTGATTCATGCCTCGGTCTCCAGGGATTCAGAGGTGGTAGAAGTCGAGTACCGAGTTGATGGTGTCGTTGAGCAGCAGCACATGCTTGCGGCTGATCAGCCAGCTGTCGGCGTGGGGCTTGAGCCGGTAGGTGGCGCGGCCATAGAACTGCTCGGAGGTGGCCAGGCGATAGAACAGCGTGTGCCAGTTCAGGCGCACCTCCAGTTCACCGCCCTCGAGTTCGTCGATGCGCACGTTGTTGATCAAATGCAGGGTGCGCGGCATCGGCGTCGAGGACGCGGACTTGCCCGTGCGCAGGCGGAACACGCGATCTTCCAGGCCGGAACGGTTGGGGTAGTAGATCAGCGACATTTCGCGCTTGGGGTCGCGGGTGTAGACGTGTTCCGAATCCCATTGCGGCAGGTGGAATTCACTCTGCTCGGCGAACAGCTGGAGGTAGGCGTCCCAGTCCTGGGCGTCGCACAGTTCGGATTTGCGGTAGAAAAACTGTTCGATCTGGTACTGCAATTGCGCATTCATCATTGCACCTCACGGAGTTTCAGGGATTTCGCGTCCAGGCCATCGAGCAGGAATTTCTGCCAGTTGCTGTGCTGGTTGACGTAGAGCCCTTCGTGGGTGAATTCGGTGCCGGTCATGGTCGGGGCGATGCCGATCGCCTCGCTGTTGGGCGTGGCGCCGGTGGCCCAGCGATGACTGCCACGGGAAATGTCGCTCCAGCGCTCCAGGCGTGCCTGGAAACCGCGCTGGGCTTCACGGAATTCCACCAGGTCGTCCGGCGTGCCGAGGCCCGACACGTTGAAGAAGTCCTCGAACTGGCGAATGCGGTTTTCGCGGTCGGCGTCCGACTCGTTTTTAACCCCGATGCACTGGCTGATGATCTCGGTCTTGTTCCAGGCCACCGGGCGGATGATGCGCAGTTGCGAGCTGATCTGGTCGAGGAAAAACAGGCTCGGGTAGACGTTCAGGTTACGCAGGCGATGCATCATCCATTCGGCCTTTTCCTGGCCATGTTCTTCGACCAGGCGGGGCATGATGGTGGCGTAGCCCGAGCGTACCGTCGGGTTCGGCATGTCGCTGAACAACACGCTGTGGCCGTTGTTGAAGGCGAACCAGCCGTCATCGGTATTGGCATCGCCCGCACCGAGCTTGCTGTAGTCCAGGGTGCTGCCGTTGCCGTTGCCGTTCTCGCTGTTCACCTGCTGGCGATGCTGCACCGTGGCCACGTAGTTATAGTGGACGGTGCTCACGTGATAACCGTCGAGGCCGTTTTCGTTCTGCAGTTTCCAGTTGCCGTCGTAGGTGTAGGCCGACTTGCCGGGCAGCACTTCCAGCTCACCGGTGGGTGACTGGGCGACCATCATGTCGAAGAACACCCTGGCGTCGCCGAGGAAGTCTTCCAGGCTGTTGTCGGCGTGAACATCGAGGCTGATGAACACGAAACCCTTGTAGCTCTCGATGCGCGCCTTTTTCAGGCCACGGGTGGCCTTGTCGAAGCCTTCCGGATACTCGCCAGGCGCCTTGACCTTCACCAGGCGCCCGTCGCTCTTGTAGCACCAGGCATGGAACGGGCAGGTGAAGGTCGACTGGTTACCCTTGCCGACCCGGGTCAGGGTCGTGCCGCGATGCTGGCAGGCGTTGATCAGGGCGTTGAGCTGCCCGTTGCCGTCGCGGGTAATGATCATCGGCTGGCGGCCGGCGCGCATCGTGACGAAATCGTGGTTATTGGCCAGCTCGCTTTCGTGGCAGGCGTAGATCCAGTTCTTCTCGAAGATCAGTTCCATTTCCAGATCGAACAACTGCGGCTCGGTGAAAATGTCCCGGGCGATGCGGAACACGCCTTCTGCCGGACGGAAGTCCAGGCAACCCTGGATAAACGCTTTCCACTGCTCGACGTTTTTTTCGCCACTCATGGGTGTGCACCTGTTTTTTATTGGGGCTAATCGGTGTGCGCATTAGAGGGAACGGGGCGGGTGGGGGTCTATCCGGTTTGTCGGCGAAGGCAGTCCGTATAATTTGTGGGGTAACACGCGCGGGGTATCAAGCTGTGCAGCGACTACCCAAACCGCGCGCCAAACGATGAACGGCTGCCCCTGTCTGCAGCAATCAGGTACTGTTTTGCACAACCTCGAGTGCCTGTTGGGGAGCGTTCACCGGCTGCGTTATCCGCCTAGTCGAGGATTGCTATCCACTAAGTTGGCACCGGGGTTTTGTGGCTTGGAACTTGCCTTCTCCACGCCTGAGACGCGCCGTCAGAGCGCGCTGAAAAATAGCCCGTGGGTGCACCGTGATGAACAGCAAAAACGATCCGCAGTGTCGCGACATTCGTGTCGACAGCGATGATCTCGAGGCCGCGAGAAACTGGATGTCCGGTATTTGCGGGCCACATCGACTCGTGAGCACGACGCCCGAGCGGATCCGCTTCCATCACAGCGCCAACATGTTCAAGTCGATGGCCACGACCCTGGGCACCATCGAATACGGCACCGATGTCACCATCGATATCGAAGACGCCGAGCACTTCAGCAGCTACAGCCTGAGCCTGCCCCTGGTGGGCGAGCAGGAGTTGAGCAAAAACGGCAGCGTGGTGAAGTCCGACCGCGACCAGGGTGTGATCATTTCGCCGAATGAAAACCAGCTGCTGGCGATCTCCGGCGATTGCCGCAAGGTCCAGGTGGTGATCACCCGCGTTGCCATGAGCGAGTCCCTGCAGGGCTTGCTGCAGCGACCGCTGGATGAACCCTTGCGCTTCGAACCGGTGATGGATGCGGTCGACGGCGCGTCGGCTTCGTGGTGGCGCATGGCGCGCTATTTTATCGCCGAGCTGGAACGCAGCAGCGAACTCTACGAGCAGGTGGCCTTTACCCGGGACATTGAGAGCTCGCTGATCAAAGGCCTGATCCTCGCCCAGCCGAACAACTACTCGGAAGAGTTGCGCGAGGTGCTGGGCGTGAAGTTGCCGCACTACCTGATCCGGGCGCGGCAATACATTCACGACAATGCTCGCGAGGCCCTGCACCTGGAGGACATCGAGCTCGCCGCCGGGGTTTCGCGCTTCAAGCTGTTCGAGGCGTTCAAGAAGTACTTCGCGCTGTCGCCGATGGTCTACCTGAAGAAATACCGGCTGAACGGCGTGCGCCAGGAGATTCTCGAGCACGGCTCGGCGCGCAATATTTCCGCGATCGCCATGGGCTGGGGGTTCACCCACCTGGGGCGTTTTTCCGCCGAGTACCGCAAGCTGTTCGACGAGTCCCCGAGCATGACCTTGCAGCGCAATGAAGCCCGGCGCATGCGCGGCTTCTGAGCGAACCCTGTGGGAGCGGGCTTGCTCGCGAATGCGGTGGTCCAGTGAACATTGATGTCAACTGACACTCCCTCTTCGCGAGCAAGCCCGCTCCCACAGGTTTAGCAGTGCGTTGCTCCCTTACTTGCGCACCACCAGGTCCAACAACGCTTCGCGCTCCTTGATTTTCTGCAGGACGATTTCCGAGCGGATATCGGTGTCGAAATCGAAAGAGAAGTCCGCGACCTGGAGCCGGATTTACGGCGCCGAATACGGCAAGAAAAAGCCGCGCCGATAATGGAGATGCTGCATGCCTGGATGATCGCCCAGCGCGATCTTGTGCCCGAA
>NZ_JAXDEO010000072.1:0-23480 GCF_035064975.1 Pseudomonas sp. YuFO20 | reverse complement strand
CGAAGGTGCACAAATTCGCCGTTTCGAGAAGGGCGAAATCCTGCCAACAGTAAAAATCCAAAGGCACCACAGCCGCTTCTTGCTCGCCGACCGAGTGATCGTCGAAGAGGAAAATATCAAATGGATACTGTTCGGAGAAGCCTGAGTATTTCCTGATGGGCAGGGTGCAACTGGTAACACGCACGACTCACACCTTAGAAACAACACCGCCAATTCCGGCAACTAAAAAGGAACAGCATAATGAGCAAGCATGAAGCAGACGATAAAATAACGTTCGAGATACATACGCCGGAAACAGAGGTGCCAGCGGGTAAAAGTGTCCTTCACCTAGACGACAAAGTAAGGTCCTTGGC
This sequence comes from Pseudomonas sp. YuFO20, assembly GCF_035064975.1. Lineage (NCBI taxonomy): Bacteria > Pseudomonadati > Pseudomonadota > Gammaproteobacteria > Pseudomonadales > Pseudomonadaceae > Pseudomonas > Pseudomonas sp. YuFO20. The sequence continues at coordinate 23,127 of NZ_JAXDEO010000072.1, read as the reverse complement.
GGTCAGGTTTATGGTCACGTCATCGAAAAAATTGAGGGCGGCATGAAAGTCACTCGTCCGGACGGGGCAACGATGGTCATGCGGGATGGTAGTGTGACCATCGAAAATCTTGTCCCTAAGTCAATAGGGATCAGGAACTTGTCTGAGATCGAATCATTTGCTGTGCGAACACAGGATCAGACGCGTATTTTTCGCATGGATTTTGTTGGTGGCGGCCATGTCGAAGTAACGTACGCACACGACGGACAGGTCAAGGAAGTCACCGGCCAAAACCTCCAGCAAACAATCAGCAAGGACAATGCGATTATCGTTAGCCAAGGTGATTCGAGCACTGGGCAAACGCATTGAATCAAGAGAAGCCTCGATAGAAGCCGAACAGGCTAGCAAAAGATCAAAAGATCGCAGCCTGCGGCAGCTCCTACAGAGTGAACATCAGAAGGCGATTTCTTACGCCTTGGCTGAAGGAGCGAGCGGGCGGCGGACAGCCGCGCCGCTGGCTCCAACAGATTTCAGGTGTGATGAATCTCCCGATCCTTGGTTTCCGGCATGAAGAAGATACCCAGGATCGCCGTCATCACCGCGATGACGATCGGGTACCACAGCCCGTAGTAGATATCGCCCGTGGCCGCGACCATGGCGAAGGCCACCGTCGGCAGGAAGCCGCCGAACCAGCCGTTGCCGATGTGGTATGGCAGTGACATCGAGGTGTAGCGGATACGCGCCGGGAAGAGTTCCACCAGCCAGGCGGCGATCGGGCCGTAGACCATGGTCACGTAGATCACCAGGATGGTCAGGAGCAGCAGCACCATCGGGTAGTTGGTCTTGGCCGGGTCGGCCTTCTCGGGGTAGCCGGCTTCCTTGAGGGAGGTGCCCAGGGCCGCGACGAAGGCGTCGTTGCGGGTCTTGAAGTCGGCGGCTGGCATGCCGGTGCCTTCGAAGCTGGGGATCACTTTGTCGCCGATGCGCACCTGCGCGACAGTGCCCGGGGCGGCCTTCTCGTTCTTGTAGGGTATCGCCCGTTTGGCCAACACGGTCTTGGCCAGGTCGCAGGAGCTGGTGAATTTGGCCTTGCCCACCGGGTCGAACTGGAACGAGCACTGGTCTGGATCGGCGATCACCGTGACCGGGTTCTTCTCCTGTGCGATGAACACGTCGGGGTTACCGTACTGCGTCAACGCATGGAAGATCGGGAAGTAGGTCAGCGCCGCGAGGATGCAGCCGGCCATGATGATGCCCTTGCGCCCGATGCGGTCGGACAGGCTCCCGAAGATGACGAAGAACGGCGTGCCGATCAGCAGCGAACCGGCGATCAGCAGGTTGGCCGTCTGCGCGTCGATCTTGAGCGTCTGCAGCAGGAAGAACAACGCGTAGAACTGCCCGGTGTACCAGACGACGGCCTGGCCGGCGGTACCGCCGAGCAGCGCCATGATCACGATCTTGAGGTTGTCCCAGCGGGCGAAGGATTCGGTCAGCGGCGCCTTGGAGGACTTGCCCTCGGCCTTCATTTTCAGGAACACCGGTGATTCACTGAGCTGCAGGCGAATGTAGACCGAGACGATCAGCAGCAGGATCGACAGCAGGAAGGGAATCCGCCAGCCCCAGGCTTCGAACGCTTCGGTGCCAAGCACGGTGCGACAGGCGAGGATCACCAGCAGAGAAAGGAACAGGCCGAGGGTCGCGGTGGTCTGGATCCACGAGGTGAAATAGCCGCGCTTGCCTTTGGGTGCATGTTCGGCCACATACGTCGCCGCCCCGCCGTACTCGCCACCCAGGGCCAGGCCTTGCAACAGGCGCAGGGTGATCAGGATGATCGGCGCGGCCACGCCGATGGTCGCGTAGCCGGGCAGGAAGCCGACGATCGCCGTGGAGACACCCATGATCACGATGGTGATCAGGAAGGTGTGCTTGCGCCCGATCATGTCACCCAGTCGACCGAACACGATCGCGCCGAAGGGGCGGACGGCGAAGCCGGCGGCGAACGCGAGCAAGGCAAAGATGAAGGACGTGGTCTCATTGACGCCGGCGAAGAAGTGCTTGGCAATGATCGCCGCGAGAGAACCGTAGAGGTAGAAGTCGTACCATTCGAACACGGTGCCCAGGGACGAGGCAAAAATAACCTTGCGCTCCTCCTTGGTGATGCCGTGGTGGGGCGTGTTGCCCGCGGTGGTGTTGTCGATTGCGGCCATGAGTCTTCTCCGTCTTTCTCTTGTTATAGGCCGGAGTACCCCACTACCTTCTTGTTGCCGCACCCTGGCCCTGGGGCTGATGTCATTTGATTACGGATTGCGCAAAGCATGCACACAGGCTGACGGCCTCGCATCGCTGCAAGGTTTCATTGAGCATAATCGGCTTCTTGCAGATATCCACTCGCTATCACGCGCAAACGGGATCGAGGAACGAACCTGCAAAGGAGGTTGTGCGGCGGGAAGGTGTTTTGTTACGGAGGGGATGAACAGAATGCAATAAGCAGCACCCGCGAAGTGCGCGAGTGCTGTTTATCAGAAATATGGCAGGGGCGGCTGGATTCGAACCAACGCATGGCAGGATCAAAACCTGCTGCCTTACCGCTTGGCGACGCCCCTGTAGCTGCTGCCTGGAGAGCCGGGGAAGGCCCTCTGCAGGAATGGCCGGCAATTTACCAACATTCTTGCCGCCTGGGAACCCCCTCGCCAAATTATTTTATTTTAAAACAGCGACTTACCATCAAGGATCGACCTGCCCCATCAGTTCGGGCACCGATTCCGGGCGATTGGCGAAGCGCTGGGCCAGCACCGCGCAGACCATCAACTGGATCTGATGGAACAACATCAGCGGCAGGATCAACACGCCGATGGTGCTGCCGGCGAACAGCACCTGGGCCATCGGCACGCCCGTGGCCAGGCTTTTCTTCGAGCCACAGAAGAGGATGGTGATGCGGTCTTGCTGATTGAAACCCAAGGCCTTGCCCAGCACGGTGGAGGCCACCAGCACCAGCCCCAGCACCACGCAGCAGGCGACCACCAGCCCGGCCAGGTCGCGCAACGGGATCTGGTGCCAGATGCCTTCGATCACCGCTTCGCTGAAAGCACCGTACACCACCAGCAGGATCGAGCCCTGGTCGACAAATTTCAGCCAGCTCTTGTTGCGCGCCACCCAGGCGCCGATCCAGCGCCGCGCGATCTGCCCGGCAATGAAGGGCAGCAACAACTGCACGCTGATCTTCACGATCGCATCGAGGGTCGAGCCCCCATCGCCGTGCACGTCCAGCAGCAAGGTCACCAGCAACGGCGTGAGGAAGATCCCGAACAGACTGGACGCCGCCGCGCTGCAAATCGCCGCCGGGATGTTGCCTCGCGCCAGGGAGGTAAAGGCAATCGCCGACTGCACTGTGGCCGGCAGTGCGCAGAGGTAGAGCATGCCCATGTACAGGTCGGCGCCGATCATCGGTGACAGCAAGGGCTTGAGCGCCAGGCCGAGCAGCGGGAACAGGACGAAGGTCAGGCCGAACACCAGCAAGTGCAGGCGCCAGTGACCGGCACCGGCAATGATCGATTCGCGGGACAGTTTGGCGCCGTGGAGGAAAAACAGCAGGGCGATGGCGCTGTTGGTCAACCAGCCAAAGCCTACGGCCACCTGGCCACTGGCGGGCAGCAGGCTGGCGAGCAGGACCACGCCGACCAGGGTCAGGGTGAAGTTGTCGGGCAAGAAACGGGGGCGGGTCATGAGGGTTATCCAGGCGGCCGGAAATGTTGCGACCACTCTAGCGCGCCGATCGATTGCCGACTAACGCTAATAAGCCAGGAGATAGCGCCTAACGGACACTCCCAAAATCACTGGTGACTGATATGCCGCCATCGCTGCGATGCGGCGACCCGACAAGCCAGCTCCTACAGGATTTGTGCCATACACAGCTTTTGTGTGCGCTGCGGGCAACTGTAGGAGCTGGCTTGCCAGCGATGAGGCCGGCACATCCAACATCACGGGTGACCGCCTTCGCTGGCAAGCCAGCGCCTACAGACGACCGCTGCCCTCTCGATCGCGGTCATAGTGCCGAGCAAGCGGGAACTCCGGTAACCAGGCCTCGCGACGCACCGTCCAGCTTTCGTAGGTGGGCATGAACTGATCGGGCGCATCGAATGAACCCAGGTTCACTTCAATTTCGTCATCGCTACGGGCAAACACCGACGAGCCACAGCGAGGGCAGAAATGCCGCCCGGCGTAGTCCCGGGTTTCGCCCTCGATCGTCACCGCGTCCTCGGGGAATATCGCCGAGGCGTAAAAGAGCGCCCCGTGATGCTTGCGACAGTCCAGGCAGTGGCAAAGGCCTACCCGATAAGGTTGCCCCGACGCCACAAGCCGGACATCGCCACACAGACAACCACCCGTAAATTGCTGCATGCCGCCCCTCCTCTTCCAGGATTCGAAAGTAGCCATTCAACGACTGTAAGAGGCTAACAAAGCCTTCACAGCAAAAACTTGCAAAAAGCGACGGTAGGCTAAGCTTACGTCAGCTTATTGCCCTTGATGCTCGCGGCGGCAGTTGTTGGTTTTTCTGGAGAGCGTCTGCAACAGCTATCTCAGACTGGCCCAGACAATTTGCGCAGGATTGCCGTGATGACCGAGCCGTTACTCAGTTTTGACCAACTCAAGCGTGCTGCCGCCTCTGGCGAAATCGATACTGTCCTGGTGTGCATGGTCGACATGCAGGGCCGCCTGGTGGGCAAGCGTTTCCAGGTCGAGTTTTTCATCGACAGCGGCCATGAAGAAACCCACTGCTGCAATTACCTGCTGGCTGACGACATCGACATGGAGCCGGTGCCGGGCTATGCCGCCGCCAGCTGGAGCAAGGGCTACGGCGACTTCGTGCTCAAGCCCGACATGCGCACCTTGCGCAAGGTACCCTGGCTCGAGTGCACGGCGCTGGTGCTGTGCGATGTGCTCGACCATCACCATCGCCAAGACCTGCCCCACAGCCCGCGGGCGATCCTGAAAAAACAGGTCGAGCGCCTGCGTGAACGCGGCTACACCGGCATGTTCGCCTCGGAACTGGAGTTCTACCTGTTCGACGAGAGCTACGAGGCCATCCACCAGCGCAACTACCACAAGCCGAAGACCGCCGGGCACTACATCGAGGATTACAACATCCTGCAGACCACCCGCGAAGAGCCGGTGCTGCGGGCGATTCGCAAGCACTTGCAGGCCAGCGGCATTCCCGTGGAAAACTCCAAGGGTGAATGGGGCCCCGGCCAGGAAGAAATCAACATCCGCTACGCCGACGCCATGACCATGGCCGACCATCACGTCATCATCAAGCACGCTTGCAAGGAGATCGCCCAACTCCAGGGCAAGGCGATCACCTTCATGGCCAAGTGGCGTTATGACGCCGCCGGTTCCAGCAGCCACATCCACAATTCGCTGTGGGACAAGAACGCCAAAAAGCCGTTGTTCTTCGACGCCAAGGCCGAGTTCGGCATGTCGAAACTGATGCGATCATGGGTGGCCGGACAGCTCAAGTACGCCAACGACATCACCTGTTTCCTCGCGCCCTACATCAACTCCTACAAGCGCTTCCAGGCCGGCACCTTCGCCCCTACCCGGGCGGTCTGGAGCCGGGACAATCGCACCGCCGGCTTTCGCCTGTGCGCCGAGGCCAGCAAGTCGATCCGCATCGAATGCCGCATCGGCGGCGCCGACCTCAACCCTTACCTGGCCTTCGCCGCGTTGATCGCCGCCGGGTTGGCGGGCATCGATGAAAAACTCGAACTCGCCGCGCCTTTCGAGGGCGATGCCTACGTTGACGAGCATCTGCCAGAAGTCTCCAAGACCCTGCGCGAGGCCAGTGCCGCACTGCAGAAGTCGAGCATGTTGCGCGAGGCCTTCGGCGACGAGGTGGTCGACCACTACGTGCACACCGCCGAATGGGAACAGAAAGAATACGACCGGCGCATCACCGACTGGGAACTGCAGCGCGGCTTCGAGCGCTACTGAGAGCACCATGACCAACACTGTTCAAATCATCTCGCCGGTCGATGGCCGGGTCTTCGCCGAGCGCCAGTACGCCGACATCGTGCAAATCGAGCAGGCACTGGCGGCGGCCACAGCCGCCCAGGCGCAATGGAAGCGCCGGCCAGTGAGCGAACGCGCGGCTTTTTGCAGCGCCGCGGTGGACGCGATGCTGGCCATGAAGGATGAAATCGTCCCGGAACTGGCCTGGCAAATGGGCCGCCCGGTGCGCTATGGCGCCGGCGAGTTGCGCGGCTTCGAAGAGCGTGCCCGGCACATGATCGCCATTGCGCCGCAAGCCCTGGCGGCGCTCGAAGCCGATCCGCTCACGGGTTTTCGCCGCTATATCAGACGCGAGCCAATGGGTACCGTGCTGGTGGTCGCACCGTGGAATTACCCCTACCTCACCGCAGTGAATACGATCATTCCGGCGCTGATGGCCGGCAACAGCGTCATCCTCAAGCACGCTTCGCAAACCCTGCTGGTGGGCGAGCGTTTTGCCGAGGCCATGCGCTGCGCCAACCTGCCTGAAGGGCTGTTCCAGAACCTGCTGCTCAGTCACATCCATACCGGGGTGGTCATCGGCTCCGGACAGGTGCAGCAGGTGAACTTCACCGGCTCAGTGGCGGCCGGCCTGGAAATGCAACGCTCTGCGGTCGAGGATTTCTTGCGCGTGGGCCTTGAGCTCGGCGGCAAGGACCCGGCCTACGTGCGGGCCGATGCCAACCTCGAGCATGCGGTGGAGAACCTGGTGGACGGCAGTTTCTTCAATTCCGGGCAGAGCTGCTGCGCCGTGGAGCGTATCTACGTCGACCGGAAAATCTACCCGGCCTTTGTCGATCGCTTCGCCGAATTGACCCGTCAGTACGTACTCGGTAACCCGCTGGACGAAGCCACCACCCTCGGCCCGCTGGTGAGTCCGGGCGCGGCGGATTTCGTCCGCGGGCAGATTGCCGATGCGCAGGCCCTGGGCGCGAAGGCGCTGATCGACCCGCATGCCTTTGCCGCCGACGTAGCCGGCAGCGCCTACCTCGCCCCGCAGGTGTTGGTCGAGGTCAATCATCAGATGTCGGTGATGCGTGATGAAAGCTTCGGGCCGGTGGTCGGCATCATGCCGGTGGACAGCGACGAAGAAGCCATCGCCCTGATGAACGACAGCGAGTTCGGCCTCAGCGCGTCGATCTGGACCCGGGACCTGGTCGCCGCCGAACGCCTGGGCGACGAGATCGACACCGGCACCCTGTTCATGAATCGCTGCGATTACCTGGACCCGGCCCTGGCCTGGACCGGGGTGAAGAACAGTGGGCGCGGCGTCACCCTGTCGCCCATGGGCTATGACCACCTGACCCGCGCCAAATCCTTCCATCTGCGCCACGAGACCTGAGCCATGAGCCTGACTGGAAACTGGAACTACCCCACGAGCATCCGCTTCGGTGTCGGCCGCATCGCGGAACTGGCCGATACCTGTCGCAGCCAGGGTATCCAGCGCCCGCTGCTGGTCACCGACAGTGGCCTGGGTCGTGCGTCGATCACTACGGCTGCTCTGGACGCTTTACGTAACGCGGGGCTGGGTGCTGCGTTGTTCTGCGACCTCAAGCCCAATCCGGTCGAAGCCAACCTGGCGGGCGGGCTCGAGGCCTGGCGTGCGGGCAACCACGATGGCGTGGTGGCCTTTGGCGGTGGCAGCGGCCTGGACATGGGCAAGCTCATCGCCTTCATGAGTGGCCAGACCCGTCCGGTCTGGGATTTCGAAGACATCGGCGACTACTGGACCCGCGCCGATGAAAGCCGCATCGCCCCGATCATCGCGGTGCCGACCACCGCGGGTACAGGCTCTGAAGTGGGCCGTGCGGCGGTGATCATCGACGACCGCACCCACACCAAACGCATCATCTTCCACCCGAAAATGATGCCGCGAGTGGTCATCAGCGACCCGGCCCTGACCGTCGGCATGCCGGCCAAAGTCACCGCCGGCACGGGCATGGACGCGTTGGCGCACTGCCTGGAGTCGTACTGCGCCCCGGGTTTTCACCCCATGGCCGATGGCATCGCCGTCGAAGGCATGCGCCTGGTGAGCAATGCCCTGGTGCGCGCCGTCCACACCCCTTCGGACCTCGATGCACGCGGGCAAATGCTGGCGGCGGCGGCGATGGGCGCCACTGCTTTCCAGAAAGGCCTGGGCGGGATGCACGCCCTCGCGCATCCGATCGGCGCCCTCTACGACACCCACCACGGCATGACCAACGCCACCCTGATGCCCTACGTGCTGAAGTTCAATCGTCCGGCCATCGAGGAACGCATCACGCGGCTGGCCGCGTATCTGCACCTGCCCTCCCCGGGCTTCGACAGTTTCCTGGCCTTCGTCCTCAAATTGCGCAAGGACATTGCTGTGCCGCATACGCTGTTCGAGTTGGGAGTGGATGACCAGCAGGCTGACCTGATCGCGGACATGGCGATAGTCGACCCCAGTGCCGGCGGCAACCCGCTGCCGTTGACAAAGGCCGGCGTGACGGAAATTTTCCAGGCGGCTTTCCACGGCCGACTCTGACTCGATCGAGGGTCCATGATCGAAACAGCAACAGGTTAGCGGTTGTAAACAGGAGCAGTACGACAAGGGGTTGAAAGCCAACCCATCCGGAGACCCGGGTGGCTGCGTATCAAAACCTGAAGGGGCACACCAGCATGAACCCAGCAAGCCAGCCCGGCACCGACGCGCCGCACGACGATGACGTCAAGGTGCTGCACAGCATGGGCTATGCCCAGCAGCTGTCGCGACGAATGGGGGTTTTCTCCAACTTCGCGATTTCCTTTTCGATCATCTGCATCCTCTCCGGCGGCATCAACTCACTGGCCCAGGGCACCTCGGGCGCCGGCGGTGCCGCGATCGGCATCGGCTGGCCGATCGGTTGCCTGATTTCCGGGGTGTTCGCCCTGGCCATGGCGCAGATTTCCTCGGCCTACCCCACCGCTGGCGGCCTGTATCACTGGGGTTCGATCCTCGGCAACCGTTTCACCGGCTGGCTCACAGCCTGGTTCAACCTGCTGGGGCTGGTCACGGTGCTCGGTGCGATCAACGTCGGCACCTACTACTTTTTCTTCGGCGCCTTCGGCCCGACACTGGGCATGGAGGACACCACCACCACCCGGGTGATCTTCCTCGCCATCCTCACCGGGCTCCAGGCCCTGTGCAATCACCTGGGCATCGGCCTGACCGCCAGGCTCACGGATTTTTCCGGCTACCTGATTTTCGCCACCGCACTGGCGCTGACCATCGTCTGCCTGATCTCGGCCCCCAGTTTCGAGTTCTCCCGGCTGGTGACCTTCGGCAACTATTCCGGCGAGGCCGGCGGCAGCGTCTGGCCACAGGTGTCCAACGGCTGGATCTTCATGCTCGGCCTGCTGCTGCCGATCTACACCATCACCGGCTACGACGCCTCCGCGCACACCTCCGAGGAAACGCGCAATGCGGCCATGTCGGTGCCACGGGGCATGGTCATGTCGGTGGTCTGGTCACTGCTGTTCGGCTGGGTGATGCTCAGCGCCTTCGTGCTGATGCTGCCGAGCATGGACGAGGCGGCCAAGCAAGGCTGGAGTGTATTTTTCTGGGCCATGGATACCCAGGTGAACCCGACGCTAAAACTCGCGCTTTACGTGGCGATTTTCATCTCGCAGGTGCTCTGTGGGCTGGCCACGGTGACATCGGTTTCACGCATGATCTTCGCGTTTTCCCGCGATGGCGGCCTACCTTGTTCAAAAGCACTGGCCTCGGTTTCGCCGACCTTTCGCAGCCCGGTGGCGGCCATCTGGACCGGTGCCACGCTTGCGGTGTTGTTCGTCTGGGGATCGTCGGTGATATCGATTGGAGAAACTCCGGTCTATACCATCGTGGTCTCCTGCACGGTGATCTTCCTGTTCTTCTCCTTCATCATTCCCATCGTGTTGGGCCTGTTTGCCTACGGCACCTCGAAGTGGCCGACCATGGGGCCATGGAACATCGGGCGCTTCTGGTACACGGTGTTTGCCCTGCTCTCGGTGCTGTCGATGGTGATCATCTTCGTCATCGGCATCCAGCCACCGAACGACTGGGCGTTGTACATCACGATCGGCTTCCTGGTGCTGACGGCCATCGTCTGGTTCGGCTTTGAAGCGCGCCGCTTCCAGGGCCCGCCGGTGGGCGACGTGATCGTCAAGCGCCAGGCTGAAATCGCCGCGGCTGAAGCGGCGTTGAACCGCAAAACACTGTAGGAGCAGCCGCGAGAGATGGAGCGGCTCTCAGGCAGCCATCGCTGGCCAGTTCCTACAGGATTTGTGGGGCCATGTTGAATGCATGGCAATATGCACATCTGTAGGAACCGGCTTGCTGGCGGTCGCAATTTCACGGCAAGCTCGCCCCTGCCGATCCCCCCGACAAAATAACAAAATCCCCATGTGCTCCCTTCGTCCTTTCATACGTCGCAGACTTCACTGCCCGTTTCCCCCTGTCCGGAGTTTTCCCAATGCCCTCGCCCCATTCCCTGTCCGCCGCGTTGCTCGGCCTGGCCCTCGTCTGTCCGGCGATAGCCGAGGCCCAGGGCCTGGAGTTGGGGCAAGTGCTGATCGGGGCCGAGGACCAGAGTGACGAAGACCAGGGGATCGAAGACGCCAGGGCCCGACTCGAACAGGTGCCCGGCGGCACCAACGTGGTCGACATGCGCCGCCCACTGCAGGGCCGGGTGGCGAGCAATCAGGATGTGCTGGCCTATCAGCCAGGTATCTATGCCCAGTCGGCGGGCAACGAAGGGGTGAAGATCTCGATCCGCGGATCGGGGATCAACCGTGCGCCGGGCGCCCATGCCTCGGGCCTGTACGCCATGCTTGACGGTCTGCCGCTGACCGGCCCTGGCGGCACGCCCTATGAACTGCTGGAGCCGCTGTGGCTTGACCATGTCGAGGTGCTGCGCGGCGCCAACGGATTCGACCGCGGCGCCCTGGCCCTGGGCGGGGCCATCGATTACGTCAGCCACACCGGCTACAACGCACCCAAGCTACAGGTGCGCTACGCGACGGGCAGCCACGGCTATCAGCAGCGCCAGGTCAGTTCCGGGCAGGTGCTGGGCGACTTCGACTACTACATGGCCCTGACCGATGCACGCGCGGACGGCTATCAGGATCACACCGCCAGTGACAGCCAGGGCGTCATCGCCAACTTCGGCTATCGCTTCAACCCGAACCTGGAAACGCGCTTCTACCTGCGCTATCGCCAGACCGACAACGACCTCGCCGGCCGGGTCACCAAGCACTCCATCGAGCACGACCCGCGGGCGGCCAACCCCGCCTACGTGGCGCGCGACGATCGCCGCGAACAGCCGGGCAGCACCTTTATCGGCAACAAGACCACCTACTACATCGACGACGATTCGAGCATCCAGGCCGGCCTTGCCTACCATGACTACCCCATGGACCTGCGCGAGGGTCCCAACCGCCTGAAAGTGGCGTACACCGATGTCAGCGGCACCTTCGACTACAAGCGTCGCGACACCCTCTGGGGCCTGCAGAGCCAAAGCACCTTGGGCCTGCGCGTGACCAAGCACCTGCCCAACGCCGGTGCCAGTGAGGAAGTACGCATCCCCAGCGGCAACACTGCCGGTTATGCGCCGGGCACGGCCATGCGCAACTTCACCTACCAGGGTTCGGACAGCGTCCTGCACGTGGGCAATGACCTGGAAATCGCCGACGACCTGTGGCTGACCACTGGCCTGGCGGCCATCTACACCCGCCGGGAAAGCGCGGTGACTTACCCGCAAGGCGGTGGCAAGACCAGTATGGGCGACTGGGACTACGCCCCGCGCCTGGGCCTGCGCTACCAACTGACCCCCGACCTGCAACTGTTCGGCAACCTCAGCCGCTCGGTCGAGGCGCCGCATCCATGGTCGCTGATCTACAGCTCCAACGTTCGCTTCCCGGCAGGCAGCGGCCCCGCCACCGGCACCCAGCGCGATCCGATCGAGCTGCAGAACCAGACCGCGACCACCCTGGAGCTCGGCGGTCGCGGCGACAGCGCGATGGGCCAATGGAGCCTGGCCTGGTACTACGCCCAGGTGCGCCACGAGTTGCTCTCGGTGCTGCCGGACGCCAACGCCACCACGCCCTACGAGCTCAACGCCAGCCCGACCGTGCACCAGGGCGTGGAAGCCAGCCTGCTGAGCAACCTGTGGTCGGGCGGGGACGGCGGTGCACTGAGCCTGCGCCAGAGCTATACCTTCAGCGACTTCCACTACCGCGACGACGAACGCTTCGGCGACAACCGCCTGCCGGGACTGCCGATGCACTACTACCAGGGCGAACTGCGCTACGACTGGCCCCAGGGCTTCTTCGCCGCGCTCAACACACAATGGGTGTCCAAGGTGGCGGTCGATTACGCCAACAGCTACTACGCCGATCCCTACGCGCTGTTCGGCGCGACCCTGGGCTACAACGCGCCCACGGGTGACTGGCAGACGTGGGTGGACATGCGCAACCTCACCGACAAGCACTACGCCGCCACCGTCACGCCGGGCTACGACGACAAGGGGCTGGATGCGGCGCGGTCGACGCCGGGTGAAGGTATGGCGGTGTATGTCGGGGTGTCGTGGAGCCTGTTGTGAGGCCGATGTTCAACACAAATCACTGTAGGAGCTGGCTTGCCAGCGAAGAGGCCCAAAAGATCACCGCAACATTCAAGGCCGCCATCGCCGGCAAGCCGGCTCCTACAGGTCCGCGTTGCCCACGCCTCCACGCCCAACACAAACCATTGTAGGAGCTGGCTTGCCAGCGAAGAGGCCCAAAAGATCACCGCAACATTCAAGGCCACCATCGCCGGCAAGCCGGCTCCTACAGGTCCGCGGCGACCACGCCTCCACGCCCAACACAAAACATTGTAGGAGCTGGCTTGCCAGCGAAGAGGCCCAAAAGATCACCGCACTATTCAAGGCCGCCTTCGCCGGCAAGCCGGCTCCTACAGGTCCGAGGTGCCCACGCCTCCATGCTCAACACAAAACATTGTAGGAGCTGGCTTGCCAGCGAAGAGGCCCGAAAGGTCAACGCAATGTTCGAAGACGCCTTCGCCGGCAAGCCGGCTCCTACAGGTCCGCGGTGCCCACGCCTCCACGCCCAACACAAAACACTGTAGGAGCTGGCTTGCCAGCGAAGAGGCCCGAAAGGTCAACGCAATGTTCGAAGACGCCTTCGCCGGCAAGCCGGCTCCTACAGGTCCGAGGTGCCCACGACTCCATGCTCAACACAAACCATTGTAGGAGCTGGCTTGCCAGCGAAGAGGCCCGAAAGGTCAACGCAATGTTCGAAGACGCCTTCGCCGGCAAGCCGGCTCCTACAGGTCCGCGGTGAACACGCGCGGAGCTACGAGGTTCTCGCCCCCGGGTTCTGCCAGAACGCGGGATCGGCGCTCTTGAGTCGCTCTACCGCATTATTGATGTGGTTGAGCGCAGCATGGCGTGCGCCTTCGGGGTCGCGGGCGGCGATGGCTGCGTAGACGGCAAAGTGTTCGACCCGCACCGTCTTGGCCAGGTCGCGGCGGCGTTCCTCGTTGGAGCGGGTGATGCGGATCGCCTCCTTGATGTACTGCGCGATGAATTCGTGCAGTGACGGGTACAGAGGATTGCCCGTTGCCCTGGAAATGGAGTGATGGAAGCCCAGGTCCTCCTCGACGCCATCGCGCCCCGCCTGCTCGGCGGCATCGATGGCCTTCAGCGCCTGGTGGATGGCCTCCAGCTGCGCCGGCGAATGCCGCTGTGCCGCCAGGGCCGCCGCCTCCCCTTCGATACCGCGGCGCAGCTCGGTGACCCGCAATACCGCCTCGATCGACCCGCTGACATCCAGGTCGATGGTAAACGCCTTGATGTGCGCGCCTTCGCTGACGACAGTGCCGCTGCCCTGGCGGACCTCGACCAGACCGGCAGACTTGAGGCGCGAGATCGCCTCGCGGATGACCGTCCTGCTGACCCCGAAACGCTCCGACAGCACGGGTTCCGTGGGCAGGCGAGCGCCCGGCAGCACTTCGCCGTTGGCGATATAGGCCTTCAGGGCCGCCGTCACCTGATCGGACAGCGTGCCCTTGGCGGAGTCCTTCAGAACGGCCAGCGCCTCGGCGGAACAGGGGGATTTATCAGGAGTGGGCATGGGCATCTCTGGGCTCAAATCGGTGAACGGTACTGCATTTTAGACCCGTCGTCCTCCCTGACTTATGCGCCTTGAATTCGTATGACGTATTATGATAAAAAACCGACCTTCATGTTACTCCGATAAAAAAACGTCACCCACTACAAAAATAAGGATGGGGGAAACACATGACTGAATCAGTGATTCAAACCGGTGCCATCGCGCCCGCCGATCGCTTCGAGGACCTGGCGTATCGCAAGGTCGCGTGGCGAATCCTGCCGTTGTTGTTGCTGTGCTACCTCGTCGCCTATCTGGACCGGGTGAACGTGGGTTTCGCCAAACTGCAGATGTCCGACGATCTGCAATTTTCCGAGGCCGTCTATGGCCTGGGCGCAGGGATCTTCTTCATTGCCTACTTCCTCGTGGAAATTCCCAGCAACCTGATCCTGCATCGGGTCGGCGCGCGGTTGTGGATCGCGCGCATCATGATCACCTGGGGCATCATTTCCTCGGCCATGGCCCTGGTCAGCACGCCCATGTCCTTCTACATCATGCGCTTCCTGCTGGGCATCGCCGAGGCCGGGTTCTACCCGGGTGTCATCCTCTATCTGTCCTACTGGTTCCCGACCCATCGCCGCGGCAAGATGTATGCCCTGTTCGCCACGGCAGTGCCGCTGTCCGGGCTGATTGGTGCGCCCCTGTCCGGCTGGATCATGAGCGCCTTCAACGGTGACCATGGGTTTGCCGGCTGGCAATGGCTGTTCTTCCTCGAAGGGCTGCCTTCGATCGCCGTCGGCATCCTGGTGATCTTCTGCCTCAGCGACCGGATCTCCAAAGCCGGCTGGCTGACCAGCGAAGAGAAACACCTGCTGCAGACCCGCATCGACGCAGAAACCGCAGGCCACCAGACCCACAGCCTGAAAGAGGTGTTCCTGCAGCCGCGCATCTGGCTGCTGACGGCCATCTATTTCTGCATGATCGCCGGCTTCTACACCGTCGGTTTCTGGCTGCCGACGCTGATCCGCCAGGCCGGTGTCAGCGATGTATTGCAGGTCGGCATGCTCACCGCCATCCCTTATGCCGCCGCGGCCATGACCATGATCCTGGTGTCGCGCAGCGCCGACCGGTTGCGCGAGCGTCGCTGGCACCTGGCGCTGACCGCGGTGCTGGGCGGCATCGGCCTGTTCATCTCCGCCACCTGGAGCGACAACTTCACGATTTCCATGATCGGCCTGACCCTCGGTTCCATGGGGGCGATGAGCACCCTGCCGCTGTTCTGGAGCCTGCCGACTGCCTTCCTCGGCGGCACCGCTGCGGCCGCCGGCATTGCCCTGATCAACTCCTGGGGCAACCTGGCGGGCTTCGTCTCGCCGTACCTGATGGGTTTCCTCAAGGACACCACCCACAGCACCACGATCGGCATGTATGTGATGGCAAGCGCGCTGTTCCTCGGTGCCCTGCTGGTCTTCAGAATTCCCGGAAAGCTCGTCAACCGTTGACGTTTGGAGTAACTCATGAAAATTCTCGTGACCGGTGCAGCCGGCTTCCTTGGCCGCCGTCTGATCCAGGCCCTGCTGTCCCGTGGCTCGCTCACCGACCGCGCAGGCCAGTCTCAACCGATCAGGCAAATCGTCGCCTTCGACATGGTCGCGCTCGAAGGCATCGATGATCCGCGGGTAAAGGTGGTGTGTGGCGATATCGCCGACCCTGAAGTGCTGGACAGCCTGATCGATGCCGGCACCGACAGCATCTTCCATCTGGCTGCGGTGGTTTCCAGCCAGGCGGAGGCCGATTTCGAACTGGGCATGCGCATCAATTTCACCGCGACCCAGAGCATGCTCGAACGCATTCGCCTGCTCGGCACCTGCCCGAAATGGGTGATGACCAGCTCCGTTGCGGTGTTCGGCGGGCAATTGCCGGAACAGGTGCGTGACGATCAGGTCTGGGCTCCGCAGAGTTCCTATGGCACGCAGAAAGCCATGAACGACCTGCTGCTCGCTGACTACAGCCGCCGCGGTTTCGTCGACGGCCGCAGCCTGCGCATGCCGACCATCGTGGTGCGCCCGGGCAAACCCAACCTGGCCGCTTCGAGCTTCGCCAGCGGGATCATCCGCGAACCACTCAACGGCCAGCCCAGCGTGTGTCCGGTAGCCCTCGATACGCGGCTCTGGCTGATGTCGCCAAGGCTGGCGATTGAAAACCTGATCCATGGTCATGAGCTATCCGGCGCGCAATTGACCGAGGGCCGGGTGATCAACATGCCGGGCCTGTCGATTACCGTCGAACGGATGATCGATGCCCTGCGCCAGATCGCGGGTGCGCAAGTGGCCGCGCGGATTCGCCTGGAGCGCAATCCGGCGATCGAGCGCATCGTCGGTTCATGGCCAGGGTCCTTCTGCGCCACCTATTCCCGGGACCTGGGGTTCAAGGCGGATGAGGCGTTCAGCGCCGTGATCCAGCAGTTCATCACTGAATATCTGCCCGGCTAAACCGATGGAGGAGCTCGACATGTTGAATGCCCCTGCCCGCCCCCTGCTGGGCTGCATCGCGGACGATTTCACCGGTGCCACTGACCTTGCCAACATGCTGGTGCGCGGCGGCATGCGCACCGTGCAAAGCATCGGCATCCCCGCTGCCGAGGTCGCCGGCCAACTCGATGCCGACGCGATCGTCATCGCCCTGAAGTCCCGGACCGTGCCGGCCGCCGATGCCGTAAAGGAGTCGCTCGAAGCACTGCGCTGGTTGCGTGAGCGTGGCTGCGAACAGATTTTCTTCAAATACTGCTCGACCTTCGACTCGACCGCCGCCGGCAATATCGGCCCGGTCAGCGAAGCCCTGCTGGAGGCCCTGGACAGCGATTTCACCCTCGCCTGCCCGGCCTTCCCGGAAAACGGCCGCACGGTGTTTCGCGGGCATTTGTTCGTCCAGGACCAGTTGCTCAGCGAGTCGGGCATGCAGCATCACCCGCTGACCCCGATGACTGACGCGAACCTGGTTCGGGTCCTGCAATCGCAGAGCCAAGGCAAGGTCGGCCTGCTGCGTTATGACAGCGTGACCCAGGGCGTCGAGCGCATTCGCGCCCGCATGACGCAGCTGCGCGCCGAGGGTGTGCGCCTGGCGGTTGCCGATGCCGTGTCCGACGCGGACCTGCATCGGCTGGGCGAAGCCTGTGCCGGTCTGGCGCTGCTGACGGGAGGCTCAGGCCTGGCACTGGGCTTGCCGGATAATTTCCGCCGTGCCGGTAAACTGCGCGATCTGGATGCCGCCCGGGTACCTGCGGTCGAAGGCGGCGAAGTGGTGCTCGCGGGCAGCGCTTCGCAAGCCACCAATGGGCAAGTGGCGACCTGGCTGCAGGCAGGTCGCCCGGCCTTTCGTATCGATCCGCTGGCGTTGGCGGCGGGACAGCCGGTCATCGAGCAGGCAATAGCCTTCGCCGCTGATCATGCCGAACCGGTGTTGATCTACGCCACCAGCTCCCCGGATGAGGTAAAGACCGTACAACGCGAGCTGGGGACCGAGCGCGCGGGAAACATGGTCGAGCAGGCCATGGGCCGAATCGCCAGCGGGCTGCACCAGGCCGGGGTCCGGCGCTTTGTGGTCGCCGGCGGAGAAACGTCCGGGGCCGTGGTGCAAGCCCTGGATATCCAGCTATTGCAGATCGGTGCGCAAATTGACCCGGGCGTGCCCGCCTGTGTCAGCACGCCTGGGGAACCCATGGCCCTGGCGCTCAAGTCCGGCAACTTCGGTGGCCCGGACTTCTTCGCCAAGGCGCTCAAGCACCTGGCGGGAGTTCCAGCATGAACAATGAAAACGCCCTGCGCGAAGAAATCTGTGACGTCGGCGGCCTGCTATACAGCCGCGGCTACACGGTCGGCAGTGCCGGCAACATCAGCGCCCGCCTCGACGATGGCTGGCTGATCACGCCCACGGACGCTTGCCTGGGCCGTCTGGACCCGGCGGCGATATCCAAGGTCAACCTGGCGGGGGAATGGGTCAGCGGTGACAAACCGTCAAAGACCCTGGCCTTGCACCGTGAGGTCTATGATCGCAACCCGGGTGTCGGCGGCGTGGTCCACACCCACTCGACGCACCTGGTGGCGTTGACGCTGGCCGGGGTCTGGCAGCAGGATGACATCCTGCCGCCGCTGACCCCCTACCAGGTGATGAAGGTCGGGCACATCCCGTTGATCGCCTATGAACGTCCCGGCTCGCCGAAGGTGGCCGAGCGTGTCGCGCAACTGGCCAACAGCGTGCGCGGGGTCATGCTCGAGCGGCTGGGTCCGGTGGTGTGGGAAAGATCGGTGTCGAGGGCGAGCTACGCCCTGGAGGAGCTGGAAGAAACCGCGCGCCTGTGGCTGATGAGCAACCCCAAACCGGCTCCGCTCGACCAGGCGGCACTGGATGAGTTGCGCGAAGTTTTTGGCGTGCAGTGGTAACACCGTGGCCTTAGGCTGTTCAATTGTAGGAGCGAGCTTGCTCGCGAAAAACCTGAGAGCCCTGCGGCGTGTCAGGTTTCCCGCGTTATCGTTGGCCTCCATCGCGAGCAAGCTTGCTCCTACAAAAGCCTTACGCTTTTATTTTCGACTTCAGGAGTCTCCATGCCTCGTTTCGCTGCCAACCTCAGCATGCTCTACCCGGAACACGATTTCCTCGACCGCTTCGCCGCGGCCGCCGCCGACGGTTTCCAGGCGGTGGAATACATGTTCCCCTACGACTACAGCGCGCAACAATTGAAACAGCGGCTCGACGACAACGGCCTGGTGCAGGCCCTGTTCAACGCGCCGCCGGGCAATATGGCGGCGGGCGAAAAAGGCACCGTGTCCTTGCCTGGCCGTGAAGCGGAGTTTCGCGCCGGTTTCGACCAGGCCCTGGAGTATGCCGCGATCCTCGGCAATGACCGCATCCACGTCATGGCCGGCCTGCTGACGAGCGAAGCCGACCGTGCCCGACACCAGGAGACCTACCTGGAAAACCTCAGCCACGCCGCAACAGAAGCCGCCAAAGTCGGCGTCACGGTATTGCTCGAGCCGATAAACACCCGTGACATTCCGGGCTTCTTCCTCAACCACCAGCATCAGGCACAGGCGATCTGCAAAGCGGTCGGCAAGGCCAATCTCAAGGTCCAGTTCGACATCTACCATTGTCAGATCGTCGAGGGTGACGTGGCGACGAAGCTGCGTCGGGATTTCGCCGGCATCGGTCATATCCAGATCGCGGGCGTGCCGGATCGCCACGAACCGGACCTGCACAACGAGTTGAACTATCCCTACCTGTTCAATCTGATTGATGAGCTGGGCTACAGCGGCTGGGTGGGTTGCGAGTACCGGCCACGCGGCAACACCAGCGAGGGTTTGCAATGGCTGCGTGATTGGCAGGCCCGCTGAGTCATTGATGGGCAGCAGGATCTGCGAAAAACCGGCCCGAGCATTTACAATCACGCCTTTCACCGCAGATCAGAAAGGTTCTCCAGGTTATGGCGCTCGACCCTCCCACGATGTTGACACTCTCGATCGCCCTCGCAGCGGCTGCCGCGCTGTACCTGGCGATCGAATGGCGCAGCATTCGCGAGCCCTCGCTGCTGTTCTGGAGCGCAGGTTTCGCCACGATCACCCTGGGTTCGACCCTCGCCTTGCTGCGCAGCTCCGGGCTGTTGCTGGTCGGCATCTGGTTCGCCAACGGCCTGCTCGTGGTGGCCCACTGGTGTTTCCTGCTGGGTGTCGCACGCTTCACGCAGACGCGCCTGTCCCGTGCCTGGTACCTGATCTTCGTTGCCTGGATGGCCTTGCTGTTGTTACCGGACGAGCCGTCGTGGTCGAAGGTCATGCTGCTGGCCAATTCGCTGCTGGTGGCGGTGACGACACTCAGGGCCAGTTTCCTCCTACGCCCCCATGGCAGGTCGTTGAGCGTGGGCGCGGTGCAACTGCGTTATGTGCTGCTGGTGCATGGGCTGTTCTATCTGGCCAAGTCGATCACCGCCATCATTCCCGGGACGCTGATCGATCTTGCCGCCTTTCGTGGCGAGATCATTCAGATATCCCTGGTCGAGGGCGCGATGGCGATCATGCTGATCGCCTTGTCCATGACCGGCACCGAACGCTACCGGCGCGAGAAACACATCGCCCGGCTGGCCGCCCGTGATCCGTTGACCGCCCTGTACAACCGCCGCGCCCTCGAAGTGCGGGCAACGCGTCTGCTCGATGACGTCTCGCCAGCGCGCCCCGGTGCCTTGTTGCTGATCGACATCGACAACTTCAAACAGGTCAACGATCTCTACGGCCATACCGCTGGCGACCGCCTGCTGGTCACGCTGAGCGAGATGATCCGCTCAATCCTGCCCGAAGGCGCACTGGCGGCGCGACTCGGTGGTGACGAGTTCGTGATCCTGCTGCGCAACGCCTCGAATGAGCAAATCGTCGGGCTGGGCAGCGCGCTGCGTGAGCAATTTCACCACGCTGCCGCCCAGTCATTCGCCACCCCGGAAGCGGTGACCCTGAGCATCGGCGCCAACCTGTTCGACCATCCGCCCGCCAGTCTGGCGGCATTGATCGAGCAAAGCGATGCGGCGCTCTATCAATCCAAGCGTGGCGGACGCGACAGCATGCGCCTGGTCGATCAGACCGTTTCTGGTTGAGGCCTGCACGAAAGGCCCCGCCGTATCTTTTGGTGGGAAACGCTCACGCTAAAGTGCAAGCCCGCTATACGCCCGTATGGTATCGAGGGCGGTGTGTGGCGTTGCACACTGATTGCCCGAACGATCCAGGCAATAGGTGAACGATCATGACAACGCATCTGGACTACCCCACCCCAATGGCTGGTACACAGCAGAAAAGCAGCGGCCAGCCAGCGTCAGAATCGAGCTTGCCCGGCACCCCGTACTCCGGTGGATCGGGGTCGCAGGAACTGGTGCCTTCGCGCTATGCGCTGCGGGTCGGCGAGATCGACGTGCTGGTGATCAGCGATGGGGTGCTACCGCTGCCGACCGCGACGATGTCCACCAATGCCGACCCAGCCGCCCGCGCGGCCTGGTTCAAGGAGATGTTCCTCGGGCCGGACGCGTTCGATTGGGCGTTGAACGTACTGGTGGTGCGCAGTGGCGAGCAGACCATTCTCGTCGACGCAGGACTGGGTGGACAGTTCCCGGGCTTTCCACGGGCCGGGCAGTTCCCCAAGCGACTGGAGGCCGCGGGTATCGAGCTTTCGGCGGTAACCGACGTGGTGATTACCCACATGCACATGGACCATATCGGCGGGTTGCTGGTCGATGAGGTGAAGAACAAGTTGCGGCCAGACGTGCGCATCCACGTTGCGGCTATCGAGGTTGCGTTCTGGGAGTCGCCGGATTTCACCCACACCGACATGCCTTCACCGGTACCGGACGTCCTGCGGGCAACCGCCAATCAGTTCATAAACGCTTACCGCAGCAATGTGCGGACATTCGAAGACGAGTACGAGGTGGCACCGGGCGTGGTGGTCAAGCTCACCGGCGGCCACACCCCGGGTCACAGCGTGGTCTACGTGACGTCCGGCGGCGAGCGGTTAACGTTCGCCGGCGACGCCCTGTTCCCGGTCGCCTTCGAGCATCCCGACTGGCACAACGGTTTTGAACACGACCCTGAGGAGTCGGTTCGCGTTCGGGTGCGACTCATGCGAGAGGCGGCGGCGAGCGGTGAGCTTTTTGTCGCCACGCACCTGCCGTTCCCCTCCGTTGGCCGGGTGGCCGTCAATGGGGACGCCTTTCGCTGGGTCGCGGCTTTCTGGGACTACTGACATACCCGCTGGCGCGGGTTGTCGTGGACCATTGTAGGAGCAGCCGGTCGTCGCTTACCTCATCGTAGCCGATGTCTAAACGCATCGTCGGCACTGCCACCGTGCGCCGTCGGATCGGTGAGCATAAGCCTGACCCCGGCCGGCAAGGTGTTCCTGATCAGTCGTCGAGTGTTGCCCTTCACCCAAGTGACCCAGAACTGACCAGCATGCTGAGTTCCTACTCGCGCTTGCGGCACCGGGCCAGAGGCTGAAGCAATCGGTATTCGGCTTCTGGCGCTTCGTTTCCGGAGGATTGTTCAAGCACGAATCCGCAACGCTCCAGCACTTTTCTCGAGCCCACATTTTCCTTGAACACATAAGCTATCAGTTGCGTCAGTTGCCAACGGCGCCGTGCCTGCTCGATCAGATGCCTGAGCGCCTGTGTCGCCAGGCCCTGGCCGCAAGCGTCGCGATCGATTCGATAGCCCACCTCCGCAGACCCCGTCGCTGGGTCGATGCTTTTCAGGTTGGCTCGACCCACTATTTTTTCATTGCAGTCTTCGATAACAAACGGATGCCAGGCGCCGATGGCGAAACCGGATAAGTAGCCTTGAATATGCTCGGCGACGCCCTGCAATGAGTAAAAAGAAGGGTCGCGGGCATCGATATGGGATTCGAACCACTCACGGTTGCGGACTTCGAATGCGAGCAACGCTTCGGTGTCGGTGCTTTTCAGCTCGCGAATCTTGAATGTCTTCATTCATCAACTCTCCTGTGTTCAGGCAGAAGCGTGGCCGTCAGGTGCCGTAATGCCCGACGGAAGACCGGATGACAATCGGCAATCGGCAACTCATCAAGTGGGGCCCAGAAAAAGCTGAAGACGTGGCCATGGTCATCGCGCGTTTGATGGGTCCATTGTTCGGGCAGCGGCGCCTGTGCGTGGCACAGATGAAACGACCATACCTGCTCGAGATGCTCGGCGTTCCAGCAACCCAGGTCACGGACAACCGAGGCGTCGTCTATTCCAGACTCCTCGCTCAACTCACGAAGAGCGGCCTCGGCGGGTGTTTCTCCTGGCTCGATTGTGCCCTTGACCAATTGCACGCCTGCCTGGGGATGGCGAAACAGAAGGATGCGGGGGCCAGCATTGCTGGAGAGAATGACGGGGCATGCCTTGTTTGGCGACATGGCGATCTCCTTATCGACGATGAAGCCAACATCATACGGTCAGTTCACCTTGCGATGCGATGGTGGCCGTTACACCGC
>NZ_JAXDEO010000071.1:0-24409 GCF_035064975.1 Pseudomonas sp. YuFO20 | reverse complement strand
AGTTGGGGGACAGTATTCCGCAGGAGCTTTATCTGACGATTGCCGAGATCATTGCGTTTGCGTGGAATTTGAAGGGGAAGTTTCCGGAGGGGCAGGATCTGGATGCAGTGAGAGTGGAACGCGATATATCTGAGCGGGGAGATGATTATTGAAATGCTGACTGCCCTCACTTGGAGAGGCAGCCGGCACAACGATTTATGGTAATACCTGAATCAGGCATCGTTCCCACGGTCTTCCAGTCGAATATCACCCGCGGTTACTTTACCGTCATTCCATCTGACTAGAACAAAAGAAATACGCACACCTACAAGGGGTAACAGTTGTTCCATGCCCTTGAAGTCATTTCCGCGAAGGTCGTATAGATTATTATTAAGTGCGGATCGAACTGTTCCTTTTGCCGCTGGTGTTATGACTGGCCAACCTGGATATTCCAATTCAAATGACGCAATGATTCCGGTATGACGATTTTGCTGCTGTTCCATGCGACAACTCCTTGAAATCGAAATTTCACACATTAGTGATCACGCCTGCCAAGCAGGATCGAATTCAAATTAGAGTTTTCGACACAACGACACAACTGTTAAAAGTACCAGGATTCACGTTTCAAGAGCGCTGTTTTAAGCCCGAACTAACAAGCTGACATAGCTATTGAAGTATTTTGGCCTTTCAAAAAATCATATATTACGGTGATCTTCAGATTGTCTTCGCTGGCAAGCCAGCTCCTACAGGGGGATGCGTTTACCTAAACTCTCGATAAAAACGAAAAGATCGCAGCCTTCGGCAGCTCCTACAGGTGAATGTAAGCCCCTGTAGGAGCTGCCGAAGGCTGCGATCTTTTGCTTGAGGCTTGCCGCTAGAAGCTGCTAGCTGCTCTTGTGCAACTTGCTCATCAACTCTGCCTCGGCCTTGGTCAGGCCGCAGGACTGGGTCAGTTCGTCGACGCTGGCGCCCATCCCGACCAGTTTCGCCGCCTGTTCAAACGACAGGCTCGCCGGATCGCGCTGTTCCAGGCGGGCCAGTCTGTCCGGCAAGGGCGCGACGAGCGCGCGAAGTTCATGCAGGTCTTCGCCCATGCTCACGTTGCCGTTCTGGTAATTATCGACGCGCCGGCCCAGGTCCTTGATGCGCTGGTCACGCTGCGCATCGCCCTGGGCCTGTTGTGCCGCGATCAGCTTCTGACCGCGCACGTAAGACAGAAACATTGCCAGCGTGCCTGCCCATAACAGGAACAGGACAATGACCGCTACCTCGAGGATCAATCAGATATTCTCCAGATCCGACCATTCTTCTTCGCTCATCATCTTGTCCAGTTCGACCAGGATCAGCAGTTCGTTGTTCTTGTTGCACACGCCTTGAATGAACTTGGCGGACTCTTCGTTACCGACGTTCGGTGCCGTCTCGATTTCCGACTGACGCAGGTAGACCACTTCGGCCACGCTGTCGACCATGATCCCGACCACCTGCTTGTCGGCTTCGATGATGACGATGCGGGTGTTGTCGCTGATTTCGGCGTTCATCAGGCCGAAGCGCTGGCGGGTGTCGATCACGGTGACCACGTTGCCGCGCAGGTTGATGATGCCCAGCACGTAGCTCGGGGCGCCCGGTACGGGGGCTATTTCGGTGTAGCGCAGGACTTCCTGGACGCGCATCACGTTGATGCCGTAGGTTTCATTGTCCAGCTTGAAGGTAACCCATTGCAGGATCGGATCTTCGGAACCCTTTGCCGCCGTTGCCTTGTCATTCATACCCTGATCCCCTCAAGAAACCGCCCTGGCGGTGTTGTTCTGTTATGTAGTTTTGTGGGTCGGCTTGCTGCCGCCCATGTGCCTGGCCCCACCGCTGGCGATCAACTCGGCCAGTTCGGATACATCGAGCAAGGCACACATGTGCTCTATCACCGTGCCCGCCAGCCATGGCCGTTGGCCACGGTGGCTGCGCCATTTGATTTCGTTCGGGTCCAGGCGCAACGAGCGACTGACCTGATGCACCGCCAGCCCCCACTCGTAGCCCTGGACGGAGATCACGTATTGCAAGCCCTGTTTGAAGTCCTCGCGGTAGCGATCGGGCATGACCCAACGGGCCGTATCCAGGACCTTGAGGTTGCCTGCCTGGCTCGGCAGGATGCCGAGGAACCAGTCCGGCTGGCCGAACAACGACGTCAGCTCATGGCCGGCCAGTGGATAGATCGAACCCAGGCACACCAGCGGCACCGCCAGGGTCAGCCCGGCGACATCGAACAACAGGCATTCGAAGGGTTCGGCCGCCCAGGCCGGACGACCGTCGGTTTCTGCCGGTGGCGGCGTGCTGGCGGGTGGCAGATGCACTTCGACGACCGGGGGCACCAGGGCTTGATGCACTTCGACGGGCGGCGGTACCAGGGCTTGCAGCAAGGGGGCGATGGTCGATACCGGCGTCAGGACTGGTGGCGGCGCTTCGATCACGGCCACAGCGGGCTTCGCCACAGCTACCACAGGCGCAACGTCCGGGACGGCGCCCTTCTGTGCATCCCGGGCCTGCTCTTCGAACACTGCGGCCTGGAATTCGTCGAGCGCAGACTCGGCTTCGATCACTTCGGACGGTGCGTCGGTGTCCGCCGAGAGTTCCTCGGTGATGTCTTGCAGCAGGCTGTCCAGATACGACTGCAGTGCCAGTTGCGGGCGCGATGTGATCTTTACCGGACGATTCACTGACACACCCCCAATGTAGGAGCGAGCTTGCTCGCGAAGAACCCGAGAGCGACGCGGGGTGCCAGGTTTCCAGCGTTATCGTTGACGACCATCGCGAGCAAGCTTGCTCCTACAGGAGCGAGAGCGACGCGGGGTGACCGGTTTCGAGCGTTATCGTTGACGACCGTCGCGAGCAAGCTTGCTCCTACAGGAGCAAGAGCGACGCGTGGTGACCGGTTTCGAGCGTTATCGTTGACGACCGTCGCGAGCAAGCTTGCTCCTACAGGAGCGAGAGCGACGCGTGGTGACCGGTTTCGAGCGTTATCGTTGACGACCGTCGCGAGCAAGCTTGCTCCTACAGGAGCAAGAGCGACGCGGGGGGACCGGTTTCCAGCGTTATCGTTGACGACCATCGCGAGCAAGCTTGCTCCTACAGGAGCGAGAGCGACGCGGGGGGACCGGTTTTCAGCGTTATCGTTGACGACCGTCGCGAGCAAGCTTGCTCCTACAGGAGCGAGTGCGCCGCGGGGTGACCGGTTTTCAGCGTTATCGTTGACGACCATCGCGAGCAAGCTTGCTCCTACAGGAGCGAGAGCGCTGCGGGGTGACCGGTTTCCAGCGTTATCGTTGACGACCGTCGCGAGCAAGCTTGCTCCTACAGGGATCGGGCTCATTCTTATGCCACCTGCGCAACGAGTTGCGCCGCCAGCAGGTGCTTGAGCAATGCGCGGTAGGCGACGACGCCACGGCTTTTGCCGTCGAATTGGGAAGGCGTCAGACCCGCCCGGCTGGCATCGCGCAGGCGCGTGTCGACTGGGATGTAGCCTTGCCAGATCTCTTGCGGAAACTTGTCGCGCACCACCCGCAGTGTACTGAGGGACGCCTGGGTGCGGCGGTCGAACAGGGTGGGCACGATGGTGAACGGCAAGGCCTGCTTGCGCGAACGATTGATCATCGCCAGGGTGTTGACCATGCGCTCCAGGCCTTTGACCGCCAGGTGTTCGGTCTGCACCGGAATCACCAGTTGCTGGCTCGCTGCCAACGCATTGACCATCAGCACCCCGAGCAACGGCGGGCTGTCGATCACGGCGTAATCGAAGTCCTGCCACAACTGCGCCAGGCTCTTGGCGATCACCAGGCCCAGGCCACTCTGGCCGGGCGACTGGCGTTCGAGGGTGGCCAACGCGGTGCTCGAGGGCAACAGGGAAATCGATTCGTGACTGGTGGGCAGCAACAACTGGCCCGGCAGGCCCTGGGGCACGCTGCCTTTATGCAGGAACAGGTCGTAGTTGCTGTGTTCCAGGCTGTCGGGGTCGTAACCGAAATAGCTGGTCATGGAGCCATGGGGGTCGAGATCGACCACGACCACGCGCTTGCCCGCCTCGGCCAGCAACCCGGCTAAAGCGATGGAGGAAGTGGTTTTACCGACACCACCCTTTTGATTGGCGACTGCCCAGACTCTCATTCGATTGTTCCTCCCGGCCCAACGGCTCGGCCGAGAATTAGCTCAACGTGTTAATGCGGGTGACGGAGAATTGACGGCGTTCTCCCCTACCGGCGACTTGACCTTGGTCGGTGCAGTTTGTGTGCCAGCACGCTTCAAGGCTGCATTCGGTTGTGCATTGGCCGCGCCGGTCGCGGTGAGGCTGCGGCGCACGTCCAGGTTGCGCGACACCACCAGCACCACGCGACGGTTGCGCGCCCGGCCCTCGGCCGTGGCGTTGTTGGCCACCGGCTGAAACTCGCCATACCCCACCGACGCCAGGCGACCGGGATTGACCCCCTGCATCGCCAGCATCCGAACGATGCTGGCCGAGCGCGCCGAAGACAGCTCCCAGTTGGTGGGATATTGCGAGGTGCGGATCGGTTGGTCGTCGGTGAAACCCTCGACGTGGATCGGGTTGTCGAACGGTTTCAGGATCGCCGCGACCTTGTCGATGATGTTGAAGGCAATGTCGCTGGGCATGGCATCGCCGCTGCCGAACAACAGGCTGGAATTGAGTTCGATTTCCACCCACAACTCGTTGCCGCGCACGGTCATCTGCTTGGAACTGATCAGGTCGCCGAAGGCCGCGCTGATGTCGTCGGCGATGCTTTTGAGCGGATCGCTGGCACCCGAGACACCGGCATCGACCTGGTCACTGTCCTTGACCAACGGCTTGGCCGGGGTCACGGTTTTTGGCCGCTCGTCGCCAATGGGGATCGGCTTGAGTGCGCGATCGGTGTCGGTGAAGACGCCGATCAATGCCTCGGAAATGACTTTGTACTTGCCTTCGTTGATCGAGGAGATCGAGTACATCACCACGAAGAAGGCGAACAGCAAGGTGATGAAGTCAGCGTAGGACACGAGCCAACGCTCATGGTTTACATGTTCATCATGTTGACGACGACGAGCCATAGTCCATTACCCCCATCAATCCATGAAGCCCTGGAGCTTCAACTCGATCGAGCGTGGGTTTTCACCTTCGGCGATCGACAGGATCCCTTCCAGCAACATTTCGCGATAACGCGACTGGCGCAACGCGATGGACTTGAGCTTGGCGGCAATCGGCAGCAACACCAGGTTGGCACTGGCCACACCATAGATGGTGGCGACGAAGGCCACGGCGATGCCATTGCCCAACTGGGACGGATCCCCCAGGTTGCCCATCACATGAATCAGGCCCATCACCGCACCGATGATGCCGATGGTCGGCGCATAACCGCCCATGCTTTCGAAGACCTTGGCGGCTTCGATGTCGCGGCTTTCCTGGGTGTAGAAATCCACCTCGAGAATGCTGCGGATCGCTTCCGGCTCGGCACCGTCGACCAGTAATTGCAGACCTTTGCGCGAGTAGCTGTCGGGTTCGGCGTCGGCCACCCCTTCCAGCCCGAGCAGGCCTTCCTTGCGGGCGGTCAGGCTCCAGTTGACGACGCGATCGATGCCGCCGGCCAGGTCGACCCGCGGCGGAAACAGGATCCACGCGAGGATCTGCATGGCCCGCTTGAAGGCGCTCATGGGCGACTGCAGCAACGCCGCGCCAATGGTCCCGCCCAGCACGATCAACGCGGCCGGACCGTTGGCCAGCGCGCCGATATGGCCGCCTTCAAGGTAGTTGCCACCAATGATGGCGACGAACGCCATGATGATGCCGATGAGACTCAGAACGTCCATCAGACACAGGCCTCGACGATATGCCGGCCGATGTCATCCAGTGCATACACCGCGTCGGCCAGTTCGGCCTTGACGATGGCCATGGGCATGCCGTAGATCACGCAGCTGGCTTCATCCTGGGCCCAGATCGAACTGCCGCTCTGCTTGAGCAGGCGCGCGCCTTCGCGGCCGTCGGCGCCCATGCCGGTCAGTACCACCGCCAGAACTTTGTCGCCGTAGGACTTGGCCGCCGAACCGAAGGTGATGTCCACGCACGGCTTGTAGTTCAAGCGCTCGTCGCCCGGGAGGATTTTCACCGCGCCCCGGCCGTCGACCATCATCTGCTTGCCACCGGGCGCCAACAACGCCAGGCCCGGACGCAGGATGTCGCCGTCCTCGGCTTCCTTGACGTGGATCCGGCAGAGCTTGTCCAGGCGTTCGGCGAACGCCTTGGTGAAGGCCGCCGGCATGTGCTGGACCAAGACGATGGGGGCCGGAAAGTTGGCTGGCAACTGGGTCAATACCCGCTGCAGGGCAACCGGGCCGCCGGTGGACGTACCGATGGCGACCAGTTTGTAGGCTTTGCGTTTTGGCGCTGGCGATGATGGGGGGTGCGCAGGTGCACGAGCCGGGATCGGAGCAGGTGCCTGACGCACAGGCGCGCTGCTGCCAAAACCAATGGTGCTCGCAGGCGTTGGCGCCTGCGCCGGCGCGGCCACCGGTGCCGGCGCACTGTAACTGCTGACACGACGATTGCTGCGCGAGATGCTGAGAATCTTCTCGCACAGCAGTTGCTTGACCTTCTCGGGGTTGCGCGAGATGTCTTCGAAGTTCTTCGGCAGGAAGTCCACCGCGCCGGCATCCAGCGCGTCCAGGGTGACCCGGGCGCCTTCATGGGTCAGCGAGGAAAACATCAGCACCGGGGTCGGGCAGCGCTGCATGATGTGCCGTACCGCGGTGATGCCATCCATCATCGGCATCTCGTAGTCCATGGTGATCACGTCCGGCTTGAGGGCCAGCGCCTGATCGATCGCCTCTTTGCCGTTGGTCGCCGTGCCGACGACCTGGATATTCACATCCGCTGAAAGAATTTCCGAGACGCGGCGGCGGAAAAACCCCGAATCGTCCACCACCAGGACCTTGACTGCCATAAACACTCCATTAGACGCAGCGGGGCATCAGTCGCACCGCCGCGCCAGAATCAAATACGCCGTGTGGCGTAACGCTTGAGCATGCTCGGAACATCGAGAATCAGCGCGATGCGGCCGTCACCGGTAATGGTGGCGCCCGACATCCCCGGGGTTCCCTGGAGCATTTTGCCCAATGGCTTGATGACCACTTCTTCCTGGCCCACCAGTTGGTCGACGACAAAGCCGATCCGCTGGGTGCCCACCGAAAGGATCACCACGTGGCCTTCGCGCTGCTCTTCGTGAGCGGCGGAGCTGACCAGCCAGCGCTTGAGGTAGAACAACGGCAGTGCCTTGTCGCGCACGATCACCACTTCCTGGCCGTCCACGACGTTGGTGCGCGACAGGTCGAGGTGGAAGATCTCGTTGACGTTCACCAGCGGGAAGGCGAACGCCTGGTTGCCGAGCATGACCATCAGGGTCGGCATGATCGCCAGGGTCAGCGGCACCTTGATGACGATCTTCGAGCCCTGGCCCTTGGCCGAGTAGATGTTGATCGAGCCGTTGAGCTGGGAGATCTTGGTTTTCACCACGTCCATGCCCACCCCGCGACCCGACACGTCGGAGATCTCGGTCTTGGTCGAGAAGCCCGGGGCGAAAATCAGGTTGTAGCACTCGGTATCGCTCAGGCGGTCGGCCGCGTCCTTGTCCATCACACCGCGTTTAACGGCGATGGCACGCAGGACGTTCGGGTCCATGCCCTTGCCGTCGTCGGAGATCGACAACAGGATGTGATCGCCTTCCTGCTCGGCCGCCAGGATCACCTTGCCGCCACGGGCCTTGCCCGAGGCTTCGCGTTCTTCCGGCGATTCGATGCCGTGATCGACCGCGTTGCGCACCAGGTGGACCAGCGGGTCGGCCAGGGCTTCGACCAGGTTCTTGTCGAGGTCGGTGTCTTCGCCGACCAGCTCCAGGTTGATCTCTTTCTTGAGCTGGCGTGCCAGGTCGCGAACCAGGCGCGGGAAGCGCCCGAAGACTTTCTTGATCGGTTGCATCCGCGTCTTCATGACCGCGGTCTGCAGGTCGGCCGTGACCACGTCGAGGTTCGACACGGCCTTGGACATGGCTTCGTCGGCGCTGTTGGCACCCAGGCGCACCAGGCGGTTACGCACCAGCACCAGCTCGCCGACCATGTTCATGATCTCGTCCAGCCGCGCGGTATCGACCCGTACGGTGGTCTCGGCTTCGCTGGCCGGTTTTTCCGCGGGCGGCGCGGCGGGGGCGCGGGCCGCAGCCGGTGCAGCGACGGCAACGGGTGCCGGCGCTTCGGCTTTCGCTTCGGGCGCCTTGGCCACTGGCTTGGGTGCAACCACCTTGGCGGCCGGCGTCGCTACCGAGGCGCTCGAGCTGTTCGCCGCTGTCGCGGTGCCCACTTCGCTGAACTTGCCTTTGCCGTGCAGTTCGTCGAGCAGGGCTTCGAATTCATGATCGCTGATCAGGTCGCTGCCGGCCGCCGCTGCGGTGGGCGCTGCCGGTGCAGGCACCGATGCGATGGCCGACTCCAGGGCCTCTACCGCAAAGTTGCCCTTGCCGTGCAGTTGGTCGAGCAAGGCTTCGAATTCTTCGTCGGTGATGTCCGAGCTATCGCCAGCGGGTTTCGGCTCTGGCGGCACGACGGGCGCCGGGGCCACTGCATCGACGGCGAACTTGCCCTTGCCGTGCAGCTGATCGAGCAACGACTCGAACTCGGCGTCGGTGATTTCGTCGCTGGCAGGCACTTCGCTGGCCGGTGCTGGCGCAACCGCTGGCGCCTCGGCCTGGGCCTTGACGGCGTTCAACGAGTCCAGCAATTGCTCGAATTCGTTATCGGTAATATCGCCGGAATCGGCTTCAGGTGCTTCGACCACTGCCGCTGCAGGTACAGCAGCCACCTCGTCAGCCGATTGCGGCTCGGCCAGGCGCGCCAGGGCCGCCAGCAGTTCAGGTGTTGCAGCCGTGACCGGACACCGCTCGCGCACTTCGCCGAACATGCTGTTCACGGCGTCCAGCGCTTCGAGGACCACGTCCATCAATTCCGAGTCGACGCGACGTTCGCCCTTGCGCAGGATGTCGAACACGTTCTCGGCGATGTGGCAGCACTCCACCAGCTCGTTGAGCTGGAGGAAGCCGGCGCCCCCTTTTACAGTGTGAAAACCGCGAAAAATTGCATTGAGCAAGTCCGCATCATCCGGACGGCTTTCCAGCTCGACCAGTTGCTCGGACAGTTGCTCTAGAATCTCGCCGGCCTCAACCAGGAAATCCTGAAGGATCTCTTCATCGGCGCCGAAGCTCATTAAGGGGGTGCTCCTAAGGTCTAAAAACCTAAAAACCTAAAAAACTAAAATCCAAGGCTGGATAACAAATCGTCCACATCGTCCTGACCGGACATAACGTCTTCTCTTTTATCGGCATGAATCTGCGGACCTTCACCCTTCGAGAGATGTTTTTGTGGATCTTTTTCTGCAAGCATTGCCGCACGGTCATGTTCGATGCCCGCAAAGCGGTCCACCTGACTGGCCATCAGCACCAGCTTGAGCAGGTTGCTTTCCACTTCGGTGACCAGCTGGGTCACGCGCTTGATCACCTGGCCGGTAAGGTCCTGGTAATCCTGGGCGAGCAGAATGTCGTTGAGGTTGCTCGACACCGCGCGGTTGTCCGTGCTGCTGCGCGTCAGGAAGCCGTCGACGCGCCGGGCCAGTTCACGAAACTCTTCAGCGCCGACTTCGCGCCGCATGAACCGTCCCCAGTCGGTGCTCAGGCCCTGGGCTTCTTCAGCCAGGCTGTTGACCAGCGGCGTGGCGTTTTCCACCAGGTCCATGGTGCGGTTGGCGGCGGCTTCGGTCAGCTTGACCACATACCCCAGGCGCTCGGTGGCGTCGGTGATCTGTGAGACTTCCTCGGCTTGCGGCATGTGCGGGTCAATCTGGAAATTGACGATCGCGCTGTGCAGCTCGCGGGTGAGCTTGCCCACTTCCTGATACAGGCCACGGTCACGGGTCTGGTTGAGCTCATGGATCAATTGCACAGCATCGCCGAACCTGCCCTTTTCAAGGCTCTCGACCAATTCGACGGCGTGTTTTTTCAGGGTCGATTCAAAATCGCCCTGGGATGATTCGTTATGCCCCATAGCTCCCCCGTGGCGCAGTTCAACCGATGCGTTCGAAAATCTTCTCGATTTTTTCTTTCAACGCCTGGGCCGTGAAGGGTTTGACCACATAGCCGTTTACACCGGCCTGGGCTGCTTCGATGATCTGCTCGCGCTTGGCTTCGGCGGTCACCATCAGCACTGGCAGGTGCTTGAGCCTTTCATCGGCGCGCACGTGGCGCAGCAGATCGATACCGGTCATGCCAGGCATGTTCCAGTCCGTCACCAGAAAGTCGATGCTCCCGCTGTTGAGTACCGGAATGGCGCTAGTGCCATCGTCGGCCTCGACCGTGTTGGTGAACCCAAGGTCACGCAACAGGTTTTTTATGATCCGCCGCATCGTTGAGAAGTCATCAACGATGAGGATTTTCATGTTCTTGTCCAATTCGACCTCCAAGCAGACTAAAACGCGCCCAGCACCTGGACGCGCCATTTCAATCAAACTGGCGAAACACTCGATGACTGTCTGGAGTACAACGGATCGAGACCGGCGCGGTTCATCACCCCACCAGCCAAGTCGCAGTGCCCCCACACTGCCTTCAGCGCGCTCGCCACTCTCCCAGACGCCCCCGCAAGCGGGCCGCGCACTGGCTGTGTAACTGGCTGACCCGGGATTCGCTGACCCCCAGGACCTCGCCGATTTCCTTGAGATTCAACTCTTCGTCGTAGTACAGCGCCAACACCAGGCGCTCGCGCTCCGGCAAATTGGCGATCGCATCGGCCAGCGCCGCCTGGAAGCGTTCATCTTCCAGATCGCGAGACGGTTCCAGATGCGCACTCGCGCCGTCCTCGTGCAGCCCTTCGTGTTCGCCGTCCTGCAACAGGTCGTCGAAACTGAACAGGCGACTGCCCAGGGTGTCGTTCAAAATCCCGTAATAATCGTCAAGGCTCAATTGGAGTTCGGCCGCAACCTCGTGATCTTTAGCGTCACGCCCGGTTTTAGCTTCAATTGTGCGGATCGCGTCGCTGACCATCCGCGTATTGCGATGCACCGAACGCGGCGCCCAATCGCCCTTGCGCACTTCATCGAGCATGGCGCCGCGGATACGGATGCCCGCGTAGGTCTCGAAACTCGCGCCTTTGCTGGCGTCGTATTTGGTCGATACTTCCAACAGGCCAATCATCCCGGCCTGGATCAGGTCTTCCACCTGGACACTGGCCGGCAGACGCGCCAGCAAGTGATAGGCAATGCGTTTAACCAGCGGCGCGTAACGCTCGATCAGCTCGTACTGCGCGTTACGCGCCGATGCCTTGTAGAGGTTGTAACCGCTTGCGGTCATAGCACGGGTCCTGCCGTTTGTTGCACGAGGCGCTCGACGAAAAATTCCAGGTGCCCACGCGGGTTGGCGGGCAGCGGCCAGGTGTCGACCTTCTGCGCGATCGCCTTGAACGCCAGCGAGCACTTGGAGCGCGGGAAGGCTTCGTAGACGGCGCGCTGCTTCTGCACAGCCTTGCGCACGCTTTCGTCGTAAGGCACGGCGCCGACATATTGCAGGGCGACGTCGAGGAAGCGATCGGTGACCTTGGTCAACTTGGCGAACAGGTTGCGCCCTTCCTGCGGGCTCTGCGCCATGTTCGCCAGCACGCGGAAGCGGTTCATGCCGTAATCGCGGTTCAGCAACTTGATCAAGGCGTAAGCGTCAGTGATCGAGGTCGGCTCGTCGCAGACCACCAGCAACACCTCCTGGGCCGCGCGCACGAAACTGACCACCGACTCGCCAATGCCCGCGGCGGTGTCGATCACCAGCACGTCGAGGTTGTCGCCAATGTCGCTGAAGGCCTGGATCAGGCCGGCGTGCTGGGCCGGGCTCAAATGAACCATGCTCTGGGTGCCGGACGCGGCCGGCACGATGCGTATGCCGCCGGGGCCCTGCAACAGCACGTCGCGCAGCTCACAGCGGCCTTCGATCACGTCGGCCAGGGTACGTTTGGGTGTCAGCCCCAACAGAACGTCGACGTTCGCCAGGCCCAGGTCAGCGTCCAGCAGCATGACGCGCCGGCCGAGCTCAGCCAAAGCCAGGGACAAGTTCACTGACACGTTAGTTTTGCCGACGCCACCTTTGCCGCCGGTCACCG
This sequence comes from Pseudomonas sp. YuFO20, assembly GCF_035064975.1. Classification (NCBI taxonomy): domain Bacteria; kingdom Pseudomonadati; phylum Pseudomonadota; class Gammaproteobacteria; order Pseudomonadales; family Pseudomonadaceae; genus Pseudomonas; species Pseudomonas sp. YuFO20. The sequence continues at coordinate 12,223 of NZ_JAXDEO010000071.1, read as the reverse complement.
CGATCACCTGTACAGGATGCATGCTGCCCATGTTATTTCTTTACCTTGTTCTGCATAGACGGGGCCACATAACTGGCTGCGCGTTCACAACCGGAACAATGCATGGCAGGCCATCGATGTAGGTACAAAAACTATTCATTGTTACCTCAGCCAACCTGCTTGGTCGGGCTGTGATAGATATCAGCGAACATGTCAGCCATGGCTTCTTCGCTGGGTTCTTCCTGCATTTGCACGCTGACGGCCCGACTGACCAGTTGATGACGGCGCGGCAGATGCAAATCATCTGGAATCCGCGGACCGTCGGTCAGGTAGGCCACCGGCAATTCATGGCTGATGGCCAGGCTCAACACCTCGCCCAGACTTGCCGTTTCATCCAGTTTAGTCAGGATGCAGCCAGCGAGCCCACAACGCTTGTAACTGTGATAAGCGGCGGTTAGAACCTGTTTCTGGCTGGTGGTTGCCAGGACCAGATAATTTTTTGAGCGGATGCCGCGACTGGCCAGGCTTTCGAGCTGCATGCGCAGGGCCGGGTCGCTGGCTTGCAGGCCGGCGGTATCGATCAGCACCACGCGCTTGCGCAGCAACGGGTCCAGCGCCTGGACCAGCGACTGGCCCGGATCGACGTGGGTCACCGGCACATTGAGGATCCGCCCGAGGGTCTTGAGCTGTTCCTGGGCACCGATGCGGAAGCTGTCCATACTCACCAGGGCAATGTTCTGCGCGCCGTACTTGAGCACGTAACGCGCAGCCAGCTTGGCCAGGGTGGTGGTCTTGCCCATGCCGGCCGGGCCGACCATGGCAATCACGCCGCCCTCTTCCAGCGGTTCCACTTCCGGGGTGGCGATCATCCGCGCCAGGTGCGCCAGCAACATGCGCCAGGCCTGACGGGGTTCTTCAATTTCGCTGACCAGTGCCAGCAGGTCCCGCGACAACGGACCGGACAGGCCGATGCGCTGCAGGCGACGCCACAGGTTCGCCTGGGCCGGGCGGCTGCCCTGCAGCTGGTTCCAGGCGAGGGAACCGAGCTGCACTTCCATCAGTTCACGCAGGCTGTTGAGTTCCGATCGCATCGAATCGAAGGCCCGCGTATCGAGACCGGCCGCCGGCGCAGGGGCCGGGGTAGGTCGCGGTGGCTCGGCCAGGGTCGGTTCGATCAGCGGTTCGGCAGCGGTCAGCGGCAGGCCGGCAAACAACTGGCGATTGGTGCCCTTGTCGCTCTCGCCCTCGCCCCGCAGGCTCAATTCGGCCTGGGCAGTGACGATCCGGGACTGGGTCTTGCGCAGCTCGTCCTCGAGCTCCACGTTCGGCACACGCGGGGCCAGCGCCGACAGCTTGTAATCCAGGGCAGCCATCAGCTCGACACCACCGGCGATGCGCCGGTTGCCAATGATGGCGGCATCGGCGCCCAGCTCATCACGAACCAGCTTCATGGCCTGACGCATATCGGCGGCGAAAAAACGCTTAACTTGCATAAACCACTACCTCAGCCGTTGGGCCCTACTGTCGCAACGATGGTCACTTGCTTGTTGTCAGGGATTTCCTGATAAGCCAACACGTGCAAACCCGGGACTGCGAGCCGGCCAAATCGCGAGAGCATCGCGCGAACCGGACCGGCCACCAGCAGAATCACCGGTTGACCTTGCATCTCCTGCCGCTGCGCCGCATCGATCAACGAGCGTTGCAGCTTCTCAGCCATGCTTGGCTCCAGCAGGACGCCCTCTTCCGAGCCTTGCCCTGCCTTCTGCAGACTATTGAGCAATATCTGTTCCAACCTTGGCTCCAGCGTGATCACTGGTAGCTCGGAGTCAGTGCCTACAATGCTTTGCACGATGGCGCGGGATACGCCGACGCGCACCGCAGCCACCAGCGCGGCGGTATCTTGACTCTTGTTGGCGTTGTTTGCGATGGCTTCGGCAATGCTGCGAATGTCGCGTACCGGCACCTGTTCGGCCAACAGCGCTTGCAGGACCTTGAGCAATTGCGACAGCGACAGCACGCCCGGCACCAGCTCTTCGGCCAGTTTCGGCGAGTTTTTCGCCAGCAATTGCATGAGTTGCTGGACTTCTTCGTGGCCGATCAGCTCGCTGGAGTGCTTGTACAGGATCTGGTTCAAGTGCGTGGCCACCACGGTACTGGCATCGACCACGGTATAACCAAGCGATTGCGCCTGGGCGCGCTGGCTGATTTCGATCCACACCGCCTCCAGGCCGAAAGCCGGATCTTTGGCGGTTATGCCGTTAAGCGTGCCGTAGACCTGCCCCGGGTTGATCGCCAGCTCGCGATCCGGGTAAATCTCCGCCTCGGCGAGGATCACCCCCATCAGGGTCAGGCGGTAGGCGCTCGGCGCCAGGTCGAGGTTGTCGCGGATGTGCACCGTGGGCATGAGGAAACCCAGGTCCTGGGACAACTTCTTGCGCACACCCTTGATCCGCGCCAGCAATTGCCCGCCCTGGTTGCGGTCCACCAGCGGAATCAGGCGATAGCCCACTTCCAGGCCGATCATGTCGATCGGCGTCACGTCATCCCAGCCCAGCTCCTTGGTTTCCTGGGCGCGGGCCGGCGATGGCAGCAGTTCCTGCTGTCGCTTGACTTCTTGCAGGGCCTGCACCTTGGCGGTGTTCTGTTTTTTCCAGAACAGGTAGGCGCCACCGGCGGCCAGGGCGGCCATGGACAGGAAGGAGAAGTGCGGCATGCCCGGCACCAGCCCCATCACCAGCATCAGGCCGGCCGACACCGCCAGCGCCTTGGGCGATGCGAACATCTGCCGGTTGATCTGCTTGCCCATGTCTTCGGAGCCCGAAGCACGGGTCACCATGATCGCCGCCGCTGTGGACAACAACAGTGATGGCAATTGCGCCACCAAACCGTCACCGATGGTCAGCAGGGCGTATACCTTGCCGGCATCGGCGAAGGACATGTTGTGCTGGAAGATACCGACCGCCATGCCGCCGATCAGGTTGATGAACAGAATCAGCAGGCCGGCGATGGCGTCACCGCGCACGAACTTGCTGGCACCGTCCATGGAGCCGTAGAACTCGGCCTCCTGAGCCACTTCCGAACGCCGCGCCTTGGCCTGGTTCTGGTCGATCAGGCCGGCGTTGAGGTCGGCGTCGATCGCCATTTGCTTGCCGGGCATCGCGTCGAGGGTGAACCGCGCGCTCACCTCGGAAATCCGCCCGGCACCCTTGGTCACCACGACGAAGTTGATGATCATCAAAATTGCGAACACCACGATACCGACCACGTAGTTACCGCCGATCACCACCTCGCCAAAGGCCTGGATCACCTTGCCCGCGGCAGCATGGCCGTCCTGGCCGTGGAGCATCACCACCCGGGTGGAGGCCACGTTGAGCGCCAGCCGCAGCAACGTCGCCACCAGCAGAATGGTCGGGAACACCGCAAAATCCAGCGGCCGCAAGGCGTAGACGCAGACCAACAGCACGACGATCGACAGGGCAATGTTGAAGGTGAAAAACACGTCGAGCAGGAACGGCGGCATCGGCAACATCATCATCGCCAACATGACCAGCAGCAACAGCGGCACGCCCAGATTGCCTCGACTGAGGTCTGCCATGTTCGTGCGGGCACTGTTGATTAACTGAGAGCGATCCACCGGTATTCCCCGTTCCTTTGAAGCAAAACTTTTGACGCCAGAAGCGGGCGCGGGGTGGGCACTGCAAGAAGCTTTCCAACTTTTGCGCAGGTTTGAAATAGAGGTTTGCGCAAGCAAAAAGATCGCAGCCTTCGGCAGCTCCTACAGAGGCTCGGAGTACCCCTGTAGGAGCTGCCGAAGGCTGCGATCTTTTGATCTTCCGTCCGTGAATCGCACGACCTTACAACGGCGAACCTATCAGTTCTGCTAGTACCCGCCCGTTGCATAATCGCTGATACTCGGCGCAAGTCTTCGACCTTTCGAGGCGTCCATACATGGCAACCCCACGCGAAACCCTGCTCTGTCGATATAGCTACGATGCGCTTGACCGGTTGACGAGCAACGAACTGCCAAATGAGCCCGAGCACCAACGCTTTTATTGCAAAAGCCGACTGGCCACCGAGATTCAGGGTGCGAACCGGTATTCGGTATTCCAGCACGGCGACCAACTGCTGGCGCAACAGCAGAAGGACGGCGGTTCACTCGATACCACGCTCCTGACCACTGATCAGCAGCGCTCGGTTTTGCATACGCTCAACACCAATCAACCACAACGGGCCATCGCCTATACGCCCTATGGCCACCGCCCTGCAGCGAACGGTTTACTCAGCCTGCCTGGGTTCAATGGTGAATGGCTGGATGGGGTCACCGGGTGGTATTTTTTAGGGAATGGGTATCGGGCGTTTAATCCGGTTTTGATGCGATTTAATAGTCCGGATAGTTGGAGCCCATTTGGCAAGGGCGGATTTAATTCGTATGCGTATTGTCTGGGGGACCCTGTAAATCGATACGACCAAAATGGACATGTATCTATCCTCCGCCAACTTTCACGCGTAGTTATCTTGGGACGGCGCGCACAAGCAAAAATTGTAGCAAGAACCAATACCATATTACTAGGAAGCACTGATGCAAGACATGCGTTAAAACCAGGCATTACGCCAACACAAGCTGTAAATGCACGAGCAAAAATGAACAAACTAGAGACACTATCATCAACGAGTGCCGCACAGGACTTGAAATTCTTAAACGACTCTACACTTGAAACACAGCGGCAAGCCATGCAAAACTTGACAGATGCCCCAAAAGTAGGTGGCGCGAGATATAAACTTTTTAACTACATTAAAAGCACACCCAAGGAAAACGCCGAAAGACCTTTTTCCATGAAGAGACTGATGGACGCTGAAAAGAATGTATTTGCCCCAGGAGTGCCACTCGAAAAACGCCCATATAGTTCAGTTGCCGCCGACTACCTTGTGGAGATGATGTTAGAAACAAACCCCTATTCCGATGCACTTCAAACAAAAAGTGTCGAAATCAGAACATCTCACTTCACGTACATTCCGAGGAAAAAAGGGGGCTGATTTATTTACCCAGACTCCAGCAGCAGGATCTCGTTAGCAGCCGCGATCTCTCGGATTTTCAGGGCCAGGAAGTCGCTGCCCTTGGCGATCAGCATGGGCGCCCCGCTCTTGTCCGGGTCGTACTTGAGGGCCACTGTAAATAAATCCGTCTACTTTTCTACGGCCCCCTTTTCCTCCCTTTTCCTCCACTGCAAATCCGATGGTTGACTCTCGATGAAGGCCTCAATCGCACGACCTTACAACGGCGAACCTATCAGTTCTGCTAGTACCCGCCCCTCGCAAAACCGCTGATACTCGGCGTTAGCCCTTCGACCTTTCGAGGCGTCCATACATGGCAACCCCACGCGAAACCCTGCTCTGTCGATATAGCTACGATGCGCTTGACCGCCTGACGAGCAACGAACTGCCAAACGAGCCCGAGCACCAGCGCTTTTATTGCAAAAGCCGACTGGCCACCGAGATTCAGGGTGCGAACCGGTATTCGGTATTTCAGCACGGCGACCAACTGCTGGCGCAACAGCAGAAGGACGGCGGCTCACTCGATACCACGCTCCTGACCACTGATCAGCAGCGCTCGGTGTTGCAGACGCTCAAGACCAATCAACCCCAACGACCCATCGCCTATTCACCCTATGGCCACCGCCCTGCCGGGAACGGGTTATTTACCATCCTTGGATTCAACGGAGAGCGGCCGGATCGAGTGACCGGTTGGTATTTGTTAGGGAATGGGTATCGAGCGTTTAATCCGTTTTTGATGCGGTTTAATAGTCCGGACAGTTTGAGTCCGTTTGACAAGGGTGGATTGAATTCGTATGCGTATTGTGCAGGAGAGCCGATTAACGAGTCAGATCCTACAGGTCACTTTGCGATAGTGTTACGGGTCAGGTCATTGGCTTTACGCTGGTTAAAGGCAACCAGAAAAACCAACGCACTCATGCCCCCTCTCACTGCTAACTTACCAATACCACACTCAAAAACGAACGGACTTCTTTCGCTAACTGAAAACACTTCCACAAAAAAAATTATACCAGAAGCAAAAATCGACCCAATACAACATCCAACCAACGCACCATTTGTTGGCGATGCACAAATTGTTACCGAAGCAAGAACTTCAACCCCTCTCCACACACAAACCTCCAATAGACGAACGTCCAATTGGTCTTTTGACGATATACATAATCGTCAGAATTCTTTGGAGACAACAACACATCCAGCTAGACCGAATCGACTACAGACAGAAGAAGAGTTCTCAAGAATAACAAGAACACAACATGCAAATGTGATGGCCTCAGTAAGGCAAGCGCAAGAACGCGGAGAGATTTCTTTACCCGATTGGGTAAGAAGGGGACAAAGGTAAACGAAAGGGACAGATGTTTGGTGGAGAATTGAGACAGAGGTTTCGCGATCTTTTCGACTTTAAACATACGTCGCAACGCAATACGATGCTGAGGTTTCAGCAGATCATCATGCTGGCAGAACTGGCAGTGAGTCGTGCGCTGGATAATACCGATCCGCTGGGTCAGTGACGGATTCAGTCATGGCGCAAGACCTGTGGGAGCGGGCTTGCTCGCGAAGAGGGTGTGTCAGAGGCATTGATGGTGCCTGACACTCCGCCTTCGCGGGCAAGCCCGCTCCCACAGGGTTTTGTGTGTTGGCTGAATGGGGTTATCAGGAATCGCGACGCAAATCCGGCGGGATCGGCAGGTCATCTTTTAGCGGATCCGGGCGCTTGCCCTTGCCCGCGCGGTACTGGCGGATCTGGTAGACGTAGGCCAGTACCTGGGCGACGGCGAGGTACAGGCCGCCAGGTATTTCCTGTTCAAGCTCGGTGGAGTAATAGATCGACCGCGCCAGCGCCGGTGATTCCAGTAGCAGGATCTCGTTGGCCGCCGCGATCTCTCGGATTTTCAGGGCCAGGAAGTCGCTGCCCTTGGCGATCAGCATGGGCGCCCCGCTCTTGTCCGGGTCGTACTTGAGGGCCACGGCGTAGTGGGTCGGGTTGGTGATGACCACGTCGGCATCGGGCACCGCCGCCATCATCCGGCGCTGGGACATTTCGCGCTGCAGCTGGCGGATCCGTTGCTTGACCTCCGGCCGCCCTTCCTGGTCCTTGTGCTCGTCGCGGATTTCCTGCTTGGTCATCTTCAGCTTCTTGATGCTTTCCCAGATCTGGATCGGCACGTCGACGGCGGCGATGATGATCAGCCCGCAGGCCATCCACAGGGTGCTCCAGCCAACCACTTGCAGGCTGTGGGTGATGGCGCGGTCCAGGGGTTCGTGGGCGATGCGCAGCAGGTCGTCGATGTCCGCCGTCAACACCGCCAGGGCCACGAACAGGACGATGAAGAACTTGGCCAGGGCCTTGAGCAGTTCGGTCAGGGCCTTGGCCGAGAACATGCGCTTGAGCCCCGCACCGGGGTTCATGCGGCTGAACTTGGGCGCCATGGTGCCGGCGGAGAACAGCCAGCCACCAAGGGAAATCGGGCCGATGATCGCCGCCAGAAGCAAGGTGATCATCACCGGTTGAACCGCCAGCAAGGCGATCTGCCCCGAGTGCAGCAGGTAAGTGCCCATCGCCCGCTGGTCCAGCACCACCTCGCGGGACAGGGAAAAATTCAGCCGCATCAGGTCCATCATGTCCTGGGCCAGGGCACCCCCGAAGATCAGCAGCGCACCGGCGCCGGCGAGCATGATCGCCAGGGTATTGAGTTCCTTGGATCGGGCGATCTCACCCTTCTCCCGGGCGTCCTTTTTCTTTTTCTCCGTGGGGTCTTCTGTCTTGTCCTGACCGCTTTCGCTCTCAGCCATGCCTTAGCGCGCCTGTGCCAGTTCGCGTAAAAACTGCAGGGCCTCGGAAGCCAGCGGTTGATACTGGTTGAGAATGTCCGCCAGCCCGACCCAGAGGATGAACATGCCGAGCACCAGGGTCAGCGGGAAGCCGATGGAGAAAATGTTCAGTTGCGGCGCCGCCCGGGTCATCACGCCAAATGCGATGTTGACCACCAGCAGCGCGGTGATCGCCGGCAGCACCAGCAGCAGCGCCGCGCCGAGCACCCAGCCGAGCTTGCCGGCCAGCTCCCAGTAGTGGTTGACCATCAGGCCGCTGCCGACCGGCAAGGTGGTGAAGCTCTCGGTCAGCACCTCGAACACCACCAGGTGACCGTTCATGGAGAGGAACAGCAGCGTCACCAGCATGGTGAAGAACTGTCCGATCACTGCCACCGACACGCCGTTGGTGGGGTCGACCATCGAGGCGAAGCCCATGCCCATCTGGATCGCGACGATCTGCCCCGCCACCACGAAGGCCTGGAAGAACAGTTGCAGGGAGAACCCCAGGATCGCGCCGACGAGGATCTGCTCGGCAATCAGCAGCAGCCCGCTCAGTTCCAGCGCATTCACCGGCGGCATCGGCGGCAGGCCCGGGGCGATGACCACGGTGATGGCCAGGGCGAAGTACAGGCGGATGCGCTTGGGCACCAGGGCGGTGCCGAACACCGGCATGACCATCAGCAAGGCACCGACGCGAAACAGCGGCAACATGAAGGTCGCCACCCAGGTGCTGATCTGGGTATCGGTCAGCTGCAGCAGCGACGACATGGTCTAGCCGATGACCTGCGGAATGCTGCCGTACAACTGCAGGATGTATTCCATGAAGGTCTGCACCAGCCAGGGGCCGGCGACGATCAGCGTCACCAGCATCACCAGCAGGCGCGGCAGGAAACTCAAGGTCTGTTCGTTGATCTGGGTGGCGGCCTGGAACATCGCCACCAGCAGCCCCACGAGCAGGCTCGGAATCACCAGCACCGCGACCATCAGGGTGGTCAGCCACAATGCTTCGCGAAAGATGTCGACGGCGACTTCAGGCGTCATGGCGACACACCGCCGAAGCTGCTGGCCAGGGTGCCGATGATCAGGGCCCAGCCATCGACCAGCACGAACAGCATGATCTTGAACGGCAGGGAAATGATCAGCGGCGAAAGCATCATCATGCCCATCGCCATCAGCACACTGGCCACGACCAGGTCGATGATCAGGAACGGGATGAAGATCATGAAGCCGATCTGGAACGCGGTCTTGAGTTCCGAGGTGACGAACGCCGGCACCAGGATGGTCAGCGGCGCCTGATCCGGCGTGGCGATGTCGGTGCGCTTGGACAGGCGCATGAACAGCTCCAGGTCACTGGTGCGCGTCTGGGCCAGCATGAAGTCCTTGATCGGCACCTGGGCCTTGGCCACGGCATCCTGGGCGGTCATTTTTTCCGCGAGGTAGGGCTGCAAGGCGTCCTGGTTCACCCGGTCGAACACCGGCGCCATGATGAACAGGGTGAGGAACAGCGCCATGCCGGTGAGGATCTGGTTCGACGGCGTCTGCTGCAAGCCGAGGGCCTGGCGCAGGATCGAGAAGACAATGATGATGCGGGTGAAACTGGTCATCAGCATGACGAACGCCGGGATGAAACTCAGCGCGGTCATGATCAGCAGGATCTGCAGGCTGACCGAGTATTCCTGGGCGCCCTCGGCATTGGTGCCGAGCGTGATGGCCGGGATCGACAATGGATCGGCGGCGATCGCCAGCGGCGCGGCCAGCATCAGGGCCAGCGTCAGGATGATGCGCAGCGCAGCCATTACTTCTTATCCTTCTGATCCTTGCCCATCAGCTCCATCAGGCGCTGGGCGAACTCCGGGGTGGCTTTCTCGGTCGCGCTCGGCACCTGCACCGGCTCCTTGAGCACATGCAGCGCCGTGATGGTGCCCGGGCTCAGGCCGAGCAGGATCTGCTCGTTGCCGACCTGCACCAGCATCAGGCGATCACGGGGCCCCAGTGCGCGGGAGCCGATCAGCTCGATCACCTGCCCCTTGCCCGCCGGCCCGGCCTGTTGTACCCGGCGCAAGAGCCAGGCGAGGAAGAAAATCAGCCCCAGCACCAGCAACAAACCAAACACCAGTTGTGTCAACTGCCCGGCCACGCCGCTGCTGGCCACAGGCGCGGCGGCGGCATTGGCGACAGGCTCGGCGGCCAGCACACTGCAGGGCAAGACCAGCGCCAGCCCCAAGAACAATCCCAAAAGCCTTTTCACTCAGCGCAGCTTCTTGATGCGTTCGCTTGGGCTGATCACGTCGGTCAGGCGGATGCCGAACTTCTCGTTGACCACCACCACTTCGCCATGGGCGATGAGGGTGCCGTTGACCAGCACGTCCAGCGGCTCACCGGCCAGGCGATCGAGCTCGATGACCGAGCCCTGGTTGAGCTGCAACAGGTTACGGATGTTGATGTCAGTGCTGCCGACTTCCATGGAGATCGACACCGGGATGTCGAGGATCACGTCCAGGTTCGGGCCTTCCAGGCTCACCGGCTCGTTGCTCCTCGGCACGCTGCCGAATTCTTCCATAGGCAGGCGATTGGACGAGGAACGACCCGCATCGGCGGCCAGCAAGGCGTCGATATCGGCCTGGCCGGCGTCACCGGCTTCTTCCAGGGCCGCAGCCCACTCATCGGCCAGCGCCTGGTCGTCCTGGGTATTCATGTGGTCAGCCATCATTTGTCCTCGGCGAACAACTCTTCAGTCAGAAGAGTCAATTAATAGGGGGAGTGGCGCCGCCTCAACGACGCTCGATCGGCTCGATAACCTGCAGCGCAAGGTTGCCCTTGTGCGAGCCCATCTTGACCTTGAAGGCCGGCACGCCGTTGGCGCGCATGACCAGTTCTTCCTGCATGTCCACCGGGATCACATCCCCCGGCTGCATGTGCAGGATGTCGCGCAGCTTCAGCTGGCGACGGGCAACCGTGGCGTTGATCGGTACGTCGACGTCCATCACGTCCTGGCGCAAGGCGTTGACCCAACGCTCGTCCTGGTCGTCGAGATCGGACTGGAAGCCGGCATCGAGCATTTCGCGCACCGGCTCGATCATCGAGTAAGGCATGGTCACGTGCAGGTCGCCGCCACCGCCATCGAGTTCGATGTGGAAGGTCGACACCACGATGGCCTCGCTCGGGCCGACGATGTTGGCCATGGCCGGGTTCACTTCCGAGTTGATGTACTCGAAGTTCACTTCCATGATCGCCTGCCAGGCCTCTTTCAAGTCGACGAAGGCCTGCTCCAGGACCATGCGCACCACGCGCAGCTCGGTCGGGGTGAATTCACGCCCTTCGATCTTGGCGTGGCGGCCATCGCCGCCGAAGAAGTTGTCCACCAGCTTGAACACCAGCTTGGCATCGAGGATGAACAGCGCAGTGCCGCGCAATGGCTTGATCTTGACCAGGTTGAGACTGGTCGGCACGTACAGCGAGTGCACGTATTCGCCGAACTTCATCACCTGCACGCCACCGACCGCCACGTCTGCCGAGCGGCGCAGCATGTTGAACATGCTGATGCGCGTGTAGCGGGCAAAACGCTCGTTGATCATTTCCAGGGTCGGCATGCGTCCACGGACGATGCGATCCTGGCTGGTCAGGTCGTAGCTCTTGACGGTGCCGGGTTCGGCAGCGATATCGGTCTGTACCAGACCATCGTCGACGCCATGCAGCAGCGCGTCGATCTCATCCTGGGACAGCAGGTCCTGCACGGCCATGTCGTGTTCCTACTGCAGTACGAAATTAGTGAAAAGCAACTGTTCGATCACCACTTTGCCGAGCTCTTTCTGCGCCACTTCCTGGACGCTGGCCGTGGCCTTCTGGCGCAACATTTCCTGGCCGACCGGCGAGGCGAGGGTCGCGAAATCCTGACCGGAGAACAGCATCACCAGGTTGTTGCGGATCACGGGCATGTGCACCTTGAGCGCGTCCAGATCCGCCTGGTTGCGCGCGAGCATGGTGATGCTCACTTGCATGTAGCGTTGGCGACCGTTCTGGGTGTAGTTGGCGACGAACGCCGGGGCCATCGGCTCGAACACCGCTGGTTGCTTGCCTGAAGGGGCGGTTTCAGCTTCGACGGCAGGCTTGTTCTGGGCGCTGTGCATGAAGTACCAGGTCGCGCCAACGGACAAGCCGATGGCCAGCAGCAGCGCCACCACGATCAAGATGATCAGCTTGAGTTTGCCTTTGGTTGCGGGGTCTTTTACTGCTGCGTCGCTCTTCGCCATGCCAATAATCCGTCACTATTCGGGTTTTCACAGTCGCACGGCAAGGCAAGAGCAAGTGTTATGCCAGAAACAAAAAAGATCGCAGCCTGCGGCAGCTCCTACAGGGTGTACACATTCCCCTGTAGGAGCTG
>NZ_JAXDEO010000070.1:0-25105 GCF_035064975.1 Pseudomonas sp. YuFO20 | reverse complement strand
AGACCTCAAGCAGTTGTACGCCTGGAGTCGGGGGGGTAGTCGTCGTCATGCCGCGGATGATAACAATTTTTTATGGAATTGAAGCACTTAATCATTGCTGCTATAGTCGCGAACGCCGCCAAAAGCGGCCTGGACAGCGGACCAACGGTCAAAAACCGGCCCTGACCAACGCAATTCACCAGGACGCGAGGCCGTCCTACGGGGCTTTCGCTACGTAACGGTGGAGTTTGCAGGTGTAACAAGCGCAGGTGACATGAGGCCTGAATCAAGCCGCAGAACAGAGTTTTGACTCGTCCTGCGAGTGAATATTCACGGCCAGTTCACAAAGTGCAGTCAGCTGCGAATGACCCCGAGCGAATGCTACGGAAACAACGCCTAAATTAGCCATGATGCGTGACCCTCCCCTTTCGGAGCTCACGGTAAATGCCAACCCGCTGCGGATTCTGCGCGCGGCAGCACCCGAATTATCAGGGATACGTGTAGGGTGGAGATGCACAACCGCTGGCCTGTGTAGCAATAGGCTTTATCAAGACGCTTCATCTCGTCCACAGCCGCCGGTTGATTCCTCCTCCTGACTGAGTGCTTAAGTAGCCACAGCAAGCAGGACGCGTACGTCGCGATGAAGGCCCACATTGGCCGGACTTCGCTGGACACGGGAATGGCCAACCACTCCCGACGCACCTGACACCGACCATGAGAAGTCGTGTGTGCCGAACGCCGTTTCCGGCAGCCCGGAAACCGACGGTACTACATGAAAAGAATGCTGATTAACGCAACTCAACCCGAAGAGTTGCGTGTTGCACTGGTAGATGGCCAACGCCTCTACGACCTGGACATCGAATCCGGTGCACGCGAGCAGAAGAAGGCCAACATCTATAAAGGCCGGATTACTCGCATCGAACCAAGCCTTGAGGCTGCCTTTGTCGATTTCGGCTCTGAGCGCCACGGCTTCCTGCCCCTCAAAGAAATCTCCCGCGAATACTTCAAGAAAGCCCCTGAAGGCCGCGTCAACATCAAGGACGTCCTGAGCGAAGGCCAGGAAGTCATCGTTCAGGTCGAAAAAGAAGAACGTGGCAACAAGGGCGCGGCCCTGACCACCTTCATCAGCCTGGCCGGTCGTTATCTGGTGCTGATGCCGAACAACCCGCGTGCCGGCGGTATCTCCCGTCGCATTGAAGGTGAAGAGCGCAACGAACTGCGTGAAGCGCTGAACGGCCTGGTTGCCCCGGCCGACATGGGCCTGATCGTGCGCACTGCCGGCCTGGGCCGCAGCAGCGAAGAAATGCAGTGGGACCTCGACTACCTGCTGCAACTGTGGACCGCCATCAAAGAAGCTTCGCTGGATCGTTCCGCGCCTTTCCTGATCTACCAGGAAAGCAACGTGATCATCCGCGCGATCCGCGATTACCTGCGCCAGGACATCGGCGAAGTGCTGATCGACAGCGTTGAAGCCCAGGACGAAGCCCTGACCTTCATCCGCCAGGTGATGCCGCAGTACGCCAGCAAGATCAAGCTGTACGAAGACAGCGTTCCGCTGTTCAACCGCTTCCAGATCGAAAGCCAGATCGAAACCGCCTTCCAGCGCGTGGTCGAACTGCCTTCCGGTGGTTCCATCGTTATCGACCCGACCGAAGCCCTGGTGTCCATCGACATCAACTCGGCCCGCGCCACCAAAGGCAGCGATATCGAAGAAACCGCCCTGCAGACCAACCTTGAAGCCGCCGAAGAAATCGCCCGTCAGTTGCGCCTGCGCGACATCGGCGGCCTGATCGTCATCGACTTCATCGACATGACCCCGGCCAAGAACCAGCGCGCCGTGGAAGAAAAAGTCCGCGAATGCCTGGAAGCCGACCGCGCTCGCGTGCAAGTCGGTCGCATCTCGCGCTTCGGCCTGCTGGAAATGTCCCGTCAGCGCCTGCGTCCATCCCTGGGTGAAAGCAGCGGCATCGTTTGCCCGCGTTGCAACGGCACCGGCATCATCCGTGACGTTGAATCGCTGTCCCTGGCGATCCTGCGCCTGATCGAAGAAGAAGCCCTGAAAGACCGTACCGCCGAAGTTCGTGCACAAGTGCCGATCCCGGTGGCCGCGTTCCTGCTCAACGAAAAACGCAACTCGATCACCAAGATCGAACTGCGCACCCGTGCCCGCATCGTCATCCTGCCGAACGATCACCTCGAAACGCCGCACTTCGAAGTGCAGCGCCTGCGCGATGACAGCCCGGAAGCCGCGATCAACCAGTCCAGCTACGAAATCGCCGCTGCCGCTGCCGAAGTGGAAGAAGTGCAACCCGCTGCCGCGACCCGCACCCTGGTTCGCCAGGAAGCCGCGGTCAAGACAGCTCCAGCCCGCGCCAATGCTCCGGTTCCGACCGAAGTCGTCGCCGCTCCGGTTGCCGCACCTGTCGCCGTACCCGAGCCAAGCCTGTTCAAAGGCCTGGTGAAGTCGCTGGTCAGCCTGTTCGCCACTAAAGAAGAGCCAGTGGCTCCAGCCGTGGTCGAGAAACCGGCTGCCACCGAGCGTCCGGCCCGTAGCAACGAAGAGCGTCGCAACGGCCGCCAGCAGAGCCGCAACCGTAACGGTCGCCGCGATGAAGAGCGCAAGCCACGTGAAGAGCGCGCACCTCGTGAAGAGCGTGCACCACGGGAACCGCGCGAAGAGCGTCAGCCTCGCGAAGTCCGTGAGCCTCGCGAAACCCGCGAAGAAACCCCGGCCGTAGCCCGCGAAGAACGCGCACCGCGCGCGCCACGTGAAGAACGTGCACCCCGCGCCCCACGCGAAGATCGCAAGCCACGTGGCGAGCGTGAAGAGCGTGTGCGTGAACTGCGCGAGCCACTGGACGCCGTCGCTCCAGCCGCTGCCGCTGCCGCTGCTAATCCGGCTGCTGCCACTGAAGAACGCCCGGCCCGCCCGCCACGGGAAGAACGCGCTCCACGCCCACCGCGTGAAGAACGTCAACCTCGTGCCGAACAAGCGCCAGCCGTTGCTGAAGAAGAGCTGACCGGCAACGAAGAGCAACTGCAGGAAGACGGTCAGGAGGGCGCCGAAGGCGACCGTCCACGCCGCCGCTCCCGTGGCCAGCGTCGTCGCAGCAACCGTCGCGAGCGTCAGCGTGATGCCAACGGCAACGTGATCGAGGGTTCGGATGAGTCCGAAGCCGGCGAAAGCAATGAAGCGCCAAGCACTGCTGACCTGGCCGCCGGCCTGGCGGTTACCGCCGCCGTTGCCAGCAGCGTGATCAGCGCTCCGGCCGAAGCACAGGCCAACGAGCAAGCCGAACGCGCCACTGCCGCCACCCTGGAATCGGCTCCGGTCGAAGCACCAGTCGTGGAAGCGACGACGCCGGTCGAAGTCACCGCCTCGCCGGAAATCGAAGTGGCAGCAGCGCCAGAAGCACAGCCAGTGGTTGAAGCTGCCGCTGAGCCAGCCGTAGCTGCAGAACCGGTTGTCGAGACCGTCACTGAAACCGTGACCGAAGCCGTTCGTGAAGTTCGCGAAGAGCAAACCGCGTTCAACTGGGTTGCCGAGCCAGCTGTAGTCGAAACGCCTGCTCCGGCACCAGCTGCTGAAGCCGAAGTGGCTGAACCGGTAGTCTCCGAGCCGGTTGTCGCGGCTGCCGAGCCTGCTCCAGTGGTTGAAGCGCCGGTTGTTGCCGAAGTTGCCGCTCCAGTGGTCGAAACGGCCCCTGTCAGCGCCCTGACGCCAAGTGGCCGTGCGCCGAACGACCCACGTGAAGTGCGTCGCCGCAAGCGTGAAGAAGAGCGTCTGCAGCGGGAAGCCGAATTGGCGGCCGCTGCTGCTCCGGTTGTCGCTGACGAGCCAGTGCCGGTTGCTGCCGAAGTGGTCGAGGCAGCTCCTGCCCCGGCTGCCGAAGTCGCTGCCGAGCAGGCTGAATCGGTAATCGCCGAAGCGCCTCGCTCCGTTCAGGAAGCGGTTGTGCAACACGAGCAAGCCCAGGAAAAAGAGCACGAGCCTAAACCTCTCGTCTGATTTCCTCGGCTAATGAAAAGCCCCGCCTGGTGATGCCAGGCGGGGCTTTTTTATGTTCCAGAAGATCAAAAGATCGCAGCCTTCGGCAGCTCCTACAGGATAGGCACCGTCTATGTAGGAGCTGCCGCAGGCTGCGATCTTTTAGGGCCCAAACGCCAACTTTTCGGGTACATCCACATCCCACAACACGCCGGGATCATCCACCGCCACTTCAACCACGCGCCCCTGGGCAAAAAGCGCCTTGGCGCCACGATCACCCGCCAATGCCATCAAACCCGGACCAAAGCTGCGCCCGAAGCCCACTGGATGCCCGTACTCACCCTCCTGCACCGGCACACTGATGCAGTCATCGGCGATGTTCGCCACCACCTGTTCGATACTTGAAGGCAGGATGAACGGCATATCCCCCAGCACCATCAGCCAACCCTCAAGCTGCGCACACGCCGTCACCCCAGCCGCAATGCTGTCGCCCATCCCCGTCGATTCGATCAGGACGATCTCACAGCCATAGGCCTTGGCCATGCGGCTCACTTGCGGGCGATCCGCCGTGGTCACCAGCATGCGTTTTTCCAAGGTGGCAGGCAGATTGACCAGAACCTGTTCGATCACCGATCGAACCGTCCCATCACGCCCCGTGCAATCAGCCAGCAGCTTGTCCTTTTCGTCACCGGCGACCTGTCGAAAGCGACTGCCCTGCCCCGCCGCCAACACGATCACCCCGATGGATTCACTCATACACCCTCCCGCAGCGGTTTTTTCTGCTTGAGCTCGACCCCATTCTTGATTGCGACAATCTCGGCCATCAGCGACAAGGCGATTTCCGCCGGGCTGTGGCTGCCGATGTGCAAGCCGACCGGACCATGCAGCCGCTCGATGGCCTGTTGCGACAAGCCGAGCTGAGCCAGGTTGTCCCGGCGCCGCTGGCTGTTGATGCGCGAGCCCAGCGCGCCGACATAAAAGGCCCGGGAATCGAGAGCCGTGAGCAGTGCCATGTCATCCAGGCGGGGGTCGTGAGTCAGGGCGACGATGGCCGTGCGCTCGTCTGTCTGGATGTTCACCACCGCCTCATCGGGCATGCCCGAGACGAATCGACCGTGCTGTTCCTCCCAGCCGTAGACGAACTCGCTGCGCGGATCGCAGATCAATACGTCGAAATCCAGCAGCCGCGCCATCTCGGCGACATAGCGGGACAACTGCCCGGCGCCGATCAATAGCAAGCGCCAGCGCGGGCCATAGATGGCCCGCAGGGTCTGGCCATCGAAAGCCAGCACATCGGTCTTGTTGGCGGGCTGCAAAATCACCTCTCCGGTGGCGATATCCAGCGAACGTGCGACGATTTCATGGGCTTGGCAGCGCGCCAGCAGCTCGGCGACCCACGCAGGATCGCCGACGCGCTCCTCGGTCAAGCGCAAGGTGCCGCCGCAGGGTAAACCGAACCGAGCCGCCTCCTCACGGCTCACCCCGTAGGTGATCAGTTGTACCGGCGGCCCGTCGGCCGTAATGCGACCGTCATGCAACCGTGCGATCAGGTCGTCCTCGACACAACCACCGGACACCGAGCCGATCACCACGCCGTCCTCACGCAGCGCCAGCATGGCGCCAGGCGCCCGGGGCGCGGTGCCCCAGGTCTGCACGACGCTGTACAGGGTCACCCTCTGGCCGGCGCGGCGCCACGCCAGCACGCTGCGCAAGACATTCAGATCGGCACTGTCCATCACGCCTGGACCTTCTGCCAGCCCTGCAATTGATAACGGATCGGCAGGTCGCGGATACGCTTGCCGGTGGCGGCGAAGATCGCGTTGCACAGGGCCGGCGCAATCGGCGGCACACCCGGTTCGCCGACACCGCCCAACGGCACCTCGCCCGGCGGCGTGACCAGGTGCACCGCGACTTCCCTGGGCGCCAGGGACATGCGCGCCACTTCGTACATGTGGAAGTTGTCCTGCTGGACCTTGCCGTCCTTGAAGCTGATTTCGCCCAGCACCGCGTTGCCCAGGCCCATGACACAGGCCCCCTCGAACTGCGCGCGAATCCGCTCGGGGTTGATCTGCGGACCGCAATCCACGGCGATGTCGGCCTTGTGCACGATCAAGGTGCCATCGTCCTTGACCTCGACTTCAATCACCGCCGCCACATAGGTCACAAAGCTGTAATGCACCGCCAGACCCAGGCCCCGGCCTTTGGGCAACTCGCGACCCCAGCCGGCGGCCTTGGCGGCGGTTTCCAGCACCGTGCGCAATCGCGCGGTGTCGATCGGATAACGCTCGGGCGATTCACCGTAGTTCCACTCTTCACTCAAGGTACGCGGATCGATCTGACGGTCCGGGCCGAGCAGCCTGACCTGGTACTTGAGCGGGTCCTCCCCGGCCTTGTGCGCCAGTTCATCGATGAAGCTCTGGATCGCAAAGCCGTGGGGGATGTTCGACACCGAGCGATACCAGCCCACCCGCGTATGCACGGTGGCCTCGGGGTTTTCCAGGCGAATGTTGGGAATCGCGTAGGCCATGTTGGTGAAGCCCATGCCCAATTCGAAGGCCGCCTCGTGGTTCATGCCCGGGGCGAACAACGCGGTGATACTTGGCGCCACCGTACGGTGCAGCCAGCCGGAAGGCAGCCCATCCTTGTTCAGGCTGGCCTTGAGGTATTCGGCCGATACCGTGTGAAAGTACGAATTGTGGATATCGTCTTCGCGGGTCCATTGCACCCGCACCGCCTTGCCGGGGAATTCCTTGGCCAGGATCGCCGCTTCGATGATGAAGTCGGG
This sequence comes from Pseudomonas sp. YuFO20, assembly GCF_035064975.1. Taxonomy (NCBI): domain Bacteria; kingdom Pseudomonadati; phylum Pseudomonadota; class Gammaproteobacteria; order Pseudomonadales; family Pseudomonadaceae; genus Pseudomonas; species Pseudomonas sp. YuFO20. Next base: position 18,353 of record NZ_JAXDEO010000070.1, on the reverse strand, counting down.
TTTGGATTTGCGCCCGAAGCCACCGCCCAGCAGCGTCACGTTGAACGTAACGTTATCGAAGGGCACGCCCAGGCGTTCACCGATCCGCTCGCGGGTGACCTGTGGCGCCTGGCTTGGCCCCCAGGCTTCGCACACTCCGTCCTTGTAGCGAGCGATGGCGACCATCGGCTCCATTGGCGATTGTGACAGGTGCGGCAAGTAGTAGGAGGCTTCCAGCGTGCTGTCGGCGCCGCTCATGGCCTCGTCGATATTGCCGGTGTTGCGCACCACTTTTCCGGGTTTGAGCGAGGCGGCCTCCAGCTCCTTGCGGTAGGCAATCGAGTCGTAGCTGGCGTTAGGGCCATCGTCCCATTCGATTTTCAGCGCATCGCGCCCCTTGATCGCTGCCCAAGTGTTGCTGGCCACCACTGCGATGCCGCCCAGGGGTTGAAACTCCGAGGGCAAGGGACGGCTCTCGATCTGGATGACCTTGACCACCCCCGGCACTTTCATCGCCGCACTGCCATCGAAGCTCTTGACCTTGCCGCCGTACACCGCCGGCCGGGCAATGGTGGCGAACAGCATGCCATCGAAATGCACGTCGGCGCCGTATACCGCGCGACCGTTGACGATGTCGTCGCCATCGATGGCCTTGGTGCCTTCCTTGCCGATATAGCGAAACTCCGACGCCTGCTTGAGTCGCAGGCTGTCCCGTGCCGGCACGGCCAGGGCGCTGGCAGCTGCGGCCAGGGCGCCATACTCCAGTTCACGCCCGGAAGGCTTGTGGATGACTTTATGCAGCTGGGCATGGCATTCGCCCACCGGCACTTTCCACTGGTCGGCGGCGGCCTGTTCGAGCATGGTCCGCGCGGCGGCACCGCAGCGACGCATCGGCTCGTACCAGTGGCGCATGCTGCGCGAACCATCGGTGTCCTGGTTGCCGAAGCGCACTTCATCGCCCGGCGCCTGCTGCACCTTGACCCGCGCCCAATCGGCTTCCAGTTCATCGGCCACCACCATGGTCAGGCTGGTCCGTACGCCCTGGCCCATTTCCGAACGGTTGCACACCACCGTCACCGTGCCATCAGTGCCGATGCTCACATAAACCTTGGGATCGTCGACCCAGCCGTGGGGCATGCCGTCGGCACCGAACTTTTTCTGCGCTTCTTCGGCAAATGCGTCCTGCCAGCCCCAGCTCGCGGCGACCACCAGTGCACTGGCGGCGCCCACACCCTTGAGAAAACCACGCCGACTGAGGTTGCTCAGGGCGAAATCATCGGGTAACCGGCTCATGCCTTGGCCTCCTTCAGGTGAGTGGATGCCTGGCGGATGGCGGTCTTGATGCGGTTGTAGGTGCCGCAGCGGCAGATGTTGCCGACCATTGCCTCTTCGATCTGTTCGTCGCTCGGGTTCGGGTTGGTCTTGAGCAGCGCGGTGGCGGACATGATCTGCCCGCCCTGGCAGTAACCGCATTGGGCCACGGCCGTATCGAGCCAGGCTTGCTGCACGACTTTGCCCACCGGGTCGGCATGCAGGTTGTCTATGGTGGTGACATTCTGGCCGACGACCGAGCCGATCGGCGTGATGCAACTGCGCGCCGGAGCACCTTCGATATGAATCGTGCAGGCGCCGCAAAGGCCCATGCCACAGCCGAATTTGGTGCCGTTGTAACCGGCCACGTCGCGGATCGCCCAGAGCAAGGGCATATCCTCGGTGACGTCGAGCGGATGGTCTTGACCGTTGAGTTTCAGGGTAATCATGGGCACGCCCGCATAGTGCTTGGGTTATGGGGTCGAGCAATCTGCCGATGGATCTTGGGTGGGTAACGCAGATCGACTCAGGCTAATGGGCTCTTTTGTGCGAACGGACACGTCTGCACCGGGCCTTTGGTGGAGCAAATGCTTGCATCGTCAGCAGACCAGGTTAAGCCTGCATTAACAAAAAAGCCCTGCTGAGGCAGGGCTTTTGGCTGCAAGCTTTAAGCTGCAAGTTTCAAGTAGAAGCAAGGCAGCGAGCAGCTCGAGATATAAAGATTGTAGCTCGCGGCTGAAAGCTTGAAGCTTGCAGCTTGCAGCTGCTTTCCTAATACCGGTTGGGCTCCATTTCCAGATCAACATGGAAACGCTCTGAAATGTCTTTCTGAATGCGCTGCGCCAGGTCCAGCAGTTGCAATCCCGTCGCACTGCCGTAATTGACCAGCACCAGTGCCTGCATCTTGTGCACGCCGGCATCGGCCTCGCGGAAACCTTTCCACCCTGCCCGCTCGATCAGCCAGCCCGCCGCCAGCTTCATCTGCCCGTCGGGTTGCGCGTAGGCCACCAGGTCCGGGTATTCGCCCTTGAGCCGGGCGACCAGCGCCGCTGGCACCAGGGGATTCTTGAAAAAGCTGCCGGCATTGCCGAGCACCGCCGGGTCCGGGAGTTTCTCGTTGCGAATGCTGCAGATGGCCTGACTGACGTCCGTGGCGGTCGGATGATCGATGCCCTGCTCGGTCAGGCGCTGACGCACCGGACCATATTCCAGGTGCAGCTGTGCAGCGCGATCGAGGATGAAACGCACGCGCAGGATCAACCAGCGCCCAGGTTCCTGCTTGAACACGCTGTCGCGGTAAGCGAAGTTGCACTCTTGCAGGCTGAAGTCGCGCAACTCGCCACTCTGGCGATCAAGGGCGGTCAGGCCGGCGAACACATCCTTGATCTCCACGCCATAGGCGCCGATGTTCTGCATGGGCGCGGCGCCCACGGTGCCGGGAATCAGGCTGAGGTTTTCCAGGCCCGACAAGCCCTGCACCAGGGTGTGTTGCACGAACGGATGCCAGGGCTCGCCCGCCTCGGCCTCGATCACGACTTTGCTGCCATCGTCGCTGATCACGCGGATTCCGCGGCTGGCCATGCGCAGTACCAGTGATTCAACATCGGCCGTCAGCAGCAAGTTGCTGCCACCGCCGATCACCAGCAAGGGCACCTGGTGCTCCCGTGCATAAGCCAGGGCCTCACGCACATCGGCGTCGCTGTGGGCCTCGGCAAACAGACGGGCCTGGACATCCACGCCAAAGCTGTTGAACGGCTTGAGTGAAACCCCTGATCGCACCTGCAAACTCATAACCGTTCCTTCAGTTCGATCACCAGCAGGTCACTGGCGCGCTCGATCAGGTCCAACACAATTTCAAAGCCATGCTCACTGTCGTTGTACGGGTCCGGGACTTCTTCGATCTCCGACGGGTAGCGACGCAGGAACAGGTCCAGCTCCGCCCTGCCCTTGGCCGGTTGCAAATCCATGAGGTTGCGCAGGTTGCTGTTGTCCATTGCCAGGATCAGGTCGTACTCGGCGAAATCGGCGCGGGTGACCTGCTGGGAGCGCTGGGCGGACAAATCATAACCGCGCTTTTTCGCCGCCGCCTGGCTGCGCTTGTCCGGTGCACTGCCCACGTGCCAGTCGCCGGTACCGGCGGAGGCCACTTCGACTTGATCGGCCAGCCCCGCTTCGCGCAGTTTATGCCGCAGTACACCTTCGGCCGTGGGTGAACGGCAGATGTTGCCCAGGCAGACAAACAGAACCCGCATCAGGCCTCCAGCAGGCGACGAACGCGCTCAAGGTCTTCAACGGTATCGACACCGGCCGGCGGCGCGACCAGCGCATCGGCGACGTGAATCCGCACGCCGTGCCACAAGGCACGCAGCTGTTCCAGGCATTCGGTGTTTTCCAGCCAGCACGGGCCCCAACTGACGAAGTCATGCAGGAAACCGGCGCGGTAGGCATAGATGCCGATGTGGCGGCGATACGGCACACCTTCCGGCAACTGCTCGAGGCTCTTGGCGAAGGTGTCCCGGGCCCATGGCAAGGTGGCGCGACTGAAGGTCAGTGCCAGGCCATTGAGGTCGCTGACGACCTTGACCACGTTGGTATTGAACAGACTCTCGACGTCTTCGATCGGCTCGGCCAGGGTGGCCATGCGCGCTTCTGGGTGGGCCGCCAGGTTGACGGCCACCTGATCGATGACACTTGGCGGGATCAGCGGCTCGTCACCCTGGACGTTGACCACGATCGCGTCAGGCGCCAGGCCCAGCTTCGCTGCGACTTCGGCCAGGCGATCGGTGCCGGAGTTGTGATCCACGCGAGTCATCACCACTTGCGCACCGAACCCTTCGCAGGCCTGGGCGATGCGTACGTCGTCAGTGGCCACTACCACACGCTCGGCGCTGCTTTTGCACGCCTGTTCCCACACGTGCTGGATCATCGGCTTGCCGGCGATCAACAGCAGCGGTTTGCCCGGCAGACGGGTCGAGGCATAGCGCGCAGGAATAACAACGGTAAAGGCTGTAGTCATTTATCCAGACGCTCGTCGGTGGTCAGGGTGCGGGCTTCGCTTTCGAGCATGACCGGGATGCCGTCGCGAATCGGGTATGCAAGGCCAGCGCCCTTGCTGATCAGCTCGGTCTTGTCGGCGCTGAGCTTGAGCGGACCTTTGCAGACCGGGCAAGCGAGGATGTCGAGCAATTTGGTGTCCATGAACATTCCCTGGATAGAAACGGAGTTAAGGCAAAAGACGAGCCGGCAACAGGCGCATCAACTGTGTATCGAACCAGGCCGTGAAGGCTGGCGACGGCACAGCGTCGACCGCCAGGTACCACCAGTCGGCGGCGGCGAAGGCACGGCACTTCACCGCGTCCTTTTCGGTCATCACCAATGGCAATGGCGGATTGAAATTCAAGGCCTGCACGCTGTATTCGGCGTGGTCGGCGAACGCGTGCGGGACCGGCTGCCAGTGTAACGTTTCGAGGGTCCTGAAGAAACGCTGCGGGTTACCGATCCCGGCCACGGCATGCAGCGCCTGGCCCGCGGGAAAGTGATCGAGCGGGCGCCGTTCGCCGCTTTGCAGGTTGACCAGTGCGGTCGGTTGCAACTGGAAGGCAAAGCCGTCGCCGCTGTCAGCCGTGGCGCCGTTGTAGAGCACCGCGTCGACACTTTGCAGACGCTCGACCGGTTCACGCAATGGCCCGGCCGGCAGGCAACGGCGGTTGCCCAGGCCACGGGCGGCATCGATCAGCACCAGCTCCAGGTCCCGCGCCAGGCGGTAATGCTGCATGCCGTCATCGGACAGGATCAGGTCCAGCGGTTCACTGGCCAGCAAGGCTTTGACCGCCGCGCTGCGATCTGGATCGATCATCAAGGGCACGCCGGTACGCTGCACGATCAACAGCGGCTCATCGCCAGCGATCTCGGCCCCTTGATCCGCCTCGACCCGCCATGGCAATTGCGCAGGCTTGGCGCCGTAACCGCGGCTGACCACGCCGACCCGCAAGCCGCTGCGTTGACAGTGCTGGATCATCCACAGGATCAGCGGGGTCTTGCCGGTGCCGCCGACGGTGATGTTGCCAACCACGATCAGCGGTACCGGTGGCTGATAGATCTCACCCTCGCCCGCCAGAAAGCGCTGGCGCTTGTTGTTGACCACGCGCCGGTACAACCACTCCAGCGGCTGCAGCAGTTTCAGGGCCGGATGGCCTCGGTACCACGCGGCGAGCAGGCGATCGGACATGGCCATCAGGGCGCGGGCGGCGCCGCCTCGACTGTGGTCATGCGCAAATGGCTGAAGCCAAGCTTGCCGGCGGCGTCCATGGCGGTGATGACCGACTGATGCTGGGATTTTCCGTCGGCGCTGATGGACAGCGGCCGGCTGGTGTCGCCATTGGATTGTTTCTGCAGGGCATCCATCAGCGTCGCCAGGTCGCTTTTGGGCAATACCTGGTTGTTCACCGAAAACACTCCGTCGGCGCTGATCGCGATATCCAGCTGCCGGGTCTGGTCGTCGGAAGGCGCTCCGCTGACCGCTTCGGGCAGATCGACGCGCAACTGGGTTTCACGGGTGAAGGTCGTGGTCACGACAAAAAACAGCAGCAGGATAAACACCACGTCGATCAGCGACGCGAGGTTGATGTCCACATTCTCCCGTTGCTTGCGGCGGAATTTCACGCTTTGACCCCCGCCAGATCCACGTCACGATCACCCTGTACCACTTCGACCAGCTTGATCGCTTCCTGCTCCATGCCCACCACCAGCTCATCGATCCGGCGTTGCAGGAAACGGTGGAAGAATACCGACGGGATACCGACCATCAAGCCGGCAGCCGTGGTGATCAGCGCCTTGGAGATACCCCCGGCGAGCACTGCGGCGTTGGTGGTCATGCCCGTGCCCATGAACGCACTGAAAATGTCGATCATGCCCAGCACCGTACCCAAAAGCCCCAGCAACGGGGCCATGGCGGCGATGGTGCCGAGGGCATTGATGTAGCGTTCCAGCTCGTGGATGACCCGCGCGGCAGCCTCTTCGATACATTCCTTCATGATCTCGCGACCATGCCGGGAGTTGGCCAGGCCCGCGGCCAGGATTTCACCCAGGGGCGAATTGGCGCGCAGTTCCTTGAGCTTTTCCTTGTTCAGTTGCTTGTCCTTGATCCAGACCCAGACCTGCCCGAGCAAATGCTCCGGGGTCACGCGACTGGCTCGCAGGGTCCACAGACGTTCGGCAACGATCGCCATTGCCGCGATGGAACTCAGGATGATCGGCAGCATCATCCAGCCGCCGGATTTGACCAATTCCCACACAGTGACAGTCCCCTCGAAAAAGTGCGCCACTCTAACATAGGGGGTGGGCGCACCGAAGACTGTGATGTCGCATCCGGTCGGCCTTTGCTAACGCCCGGTTATTTGCCCGGGGGTGGTGGATCGCGCCAGAAGCGCCGTTCTTGACGCATCGCGCGTGGCGGCTCGAAACGCCCCAGTTGCAGATGAACGGCGCCTTGCTGCGCGCTGTCGTAGATCGCCGTGCCGCGATTTCGATAGCGGGCAATCACCACCGCATGCGGATGACCGAACGAGTTGCCCTGGCCACGGGAGATCAGCACCGCCTTGGGCTGCAAGACGTTGAGCAGCGCCATCGACGACGAACTGCGGCTGCCGTGGTGCGGGGCCTGCAACCAGTCGGTGGGCACGGCCAATGGGCTGTCGAGCAAGGCGCGCTCGGCGCTGCTGTCGATGTCACCGCTGAGCAGCAAGCGCTCGCCATTGGCTGTTATCTGCAAGACGCAGGAATTCTGATTGCTGTCCCTGGCCTGTGGCCAATGCCAAAGCCGGAACTCGACCCCGTCCCACGTCCATTGCCGGCCGCTCTCACAGCCCTCGGCCTGCAACCCGGCAGGCAGGTCGGCAGGTTCGCCACTGACCACCCGTTTCACCGGCAACCCATTGGCAACGGCCCGGGCGCCACCGGCGTGATCGGCATGGGCATGGCTGATCAACATCAGGTCAAGCTCCTTCACCCCCAGTTTGCGTAACGCTGGCAGTACCACCCGCGCGCCCTGGTCGAGATCTCGAAAACGCGGGCCAGCGTCATACAGCAGCGTGTGATGGCGAGTACGCACCATGATCGCCAACCCTTGGCCCACATCCAGTTGCCAAACCTCGGCAATGCCTTCGGGCAGCAGCGGCCGCGGTGGAAAAACCAGGAGCAGCAGCAAAGGCCACCCTAGCGGACGCAGGGGCACGCCTCGCGGCAGCAACAACAGAAAGGCACCCAGAGTGCCGAGGCCCCAGACCCACAACGGGATGGCCGCGGGCAGCCACGCGGGCACCTTGCCGGCGACCAGTGCCAGCGCGGTGAACAGCCAATCGATCAAACCGCCCGCCAGCCACAGTAACCACTCGCCGACGTGGGGCACCGGCAATAACAAAGTCCCGAGCAATGCCGGAGGCAGCACCACCAGGCTGATCCAGGGCACCGCCAGCAAATTGACCAGTGGGCCGCTGAGGCTGATCGGCAATCCCAGGACCAGCAAGAACGGGCCAAGGCCGATTGCGATCAGCCACTGGGCACGGGTCCAGGTTTGCCACCATGGCCAAGGGCCCAAGCGACCACCGAAGGTGAAGATCAACACCGCCACCGCCGCGAAGGACAGCCAGAAGCCCGGCTGCAGACTCGCCAACGGGTCCATCAGCAAGACGCCATTGAGTGCCAGCAACAGCGGCCACCACGCACCCAGGTGACGAAAGCGAAGGCGCCACAGCAGTACCAGGCCAATCATCAGGCAGGCTCGGCGAACCGGCACCTCGAAGCCAGCCAACAGCCCATATCCCAGGGCGGCTGCAAAAGCCAGGCCGCAGGCCCAGGGCAACCATGGCAGGCGGCTTGGCCACAAGCCATACCGGGCCAGGCCGGCGATCAACAGATAGACCAATCCCGCCAACAGGCCGACGTGCTGCCCGGAAATCACCAGCAGATGCACAGTGCCGGTTTCTTGCAACACCTGCCAATCCTCGCGACTGAGGCCCGCGCCGTCGCCCAGCACCAACGCTGTCAGCACGCCCGTTCGCCCCTGGGCGTCCACAGCCTGCAGCCGCTGCCGGACACCGTCGCGCAAGGCCCACCGGGCTGGCGCCAGTCGCTCCCCGGCCTTGACGGTCCCGGTCGCACCGATGCGTTGCGCCAGTAGCCAGGCCTCATAGTCGAACGCATGGGGATTGAGCAAACCTACGGGTCGCTTCAGCTTGACCGCCAGCCGCCACTGTTCGCCGCTGTTGACCGGCGGGCCGTCGTACCAGGCCAGGCGCAAATGTCGCGGCAGGTCGCTGCGGCGTGACCGGCTGTCGGTCAGTTCGAAACGCACCACCCCTTCGGCGTTCTGTGGCAAACCGGTCACCCGCCCCTCAAGCCAGCGCGTTTCCCCGTCGAGGGTCGGCGCCAGCCGATCGTCCAGGGCCCATTGCGCATGGGCGCAAGCCCAACTCAGGCCGAACAGGAAAAACGCCGCCGGATACGTCCTGAACGGCAGCAAAATCAAACCTGCCACCGGCATCAACAACCACAACCAGACCGGCGGTAACACCGGTAAAAAACGCAAGGCCAACAGACCCAACGCCAGCGCCATCATCCCTGTGCGCATAAGCCCGTCCTTGAGAGTCCCGTCCCTAGGCATAGCCCGCGCAGGGCACGTCCGTCGTTAACAATTGTCACAAAGTCTGAATGGGCGCCTCATGGAATCCAGACATACTTGCCGACCTGACCGACCGAGAAGCCTTATGCCCCGGCGATTATTCAAACGTTACATGCCAGACCCGACCAGCATCAGGGAACACAAGTCCTTACGCTTTCTCGGCACCCTGCTGCATGACCCGAACCTCTGGCACCTCAATCGCCATTCCGTGGCCCGGGCCATGGCGGTCGGCCTGTTCGCGGCATTCCTGCCGATTCCATTGCAGATGCTGGTGGCGGCGATTCTTGCGATCATCGTGCGCGGCAACATGCCGATTGCGGTCAGCCTGGTCTGGCTGACCAACCCGATCACCATGCCGGCCGTGTTCTTCTGCACCTACCAGACCGGTGCCTGGCTGATGGACGTTCCGCCGCGCCATCTGCCGGACGAGCTGACCTGGGAATGGATCAGCGGCGAGCTCTCGACCTTGTGGCAACCGTTTTTGCTGGGATCGGTGGTGACCGGGTTGGTGCTGGGGGCGTTGGCCTATTGCCTGGTGATGATGTATTGGCGCTGGTGGGTGGCGCGACAGTGGCGTCGGCGCAAGCAAAGTCGGCTGTGACAATGCAAAACGGCGCCATAAGGCGCCGTTTTGATTTGGAATGCAACGCGTACCACCAAACAACAAGGTCGAGCGTTAGCTCGCCTCGCTTTTGCTTTGGCTTTTGATCTTGATTTTCTTGCCCCGTCGAGAGGCCGAGTGGAGGTTCTGCGCAGTGGGCAAACCGGCATGGATGCCGGTTTAGCCGCCCTCGGCCATGGATGGCCGATGGCGGCGGGCCCACGGAGCAGGACCGGAAGGAGGGCATGCCGAGCCACAGCGAGGCACCGAACGTCAGGGGCAAGAGCCCTTGGTTACTTGGGGCCGGGCGGCGTTCCGTTTTTCCAAGTGACTCGCCGTAAGGGCGAAACCATAAGTGGCCGTTACCGCAGCAATGGATATGTACTCAGTCAAGCCGCCATCGCTGGCAAGCCAGCTCCTACAGTAGATCGGGTACATCCGCGAGACAACGATCAGGTACGCATTCCGCGCCCACTCACCAGCAACCGCGCACATCCCAGGTACAGAATCACAGTCGCCACCAACATGAACGTGATCGCGATACTGATCCGAATATCCGAAACGCCAAGAATGCCGTAACGGAACGCATTGACCATGTGCAATACCGGGTTGGCCAAGGATACGGTCTGCCAGAACGGCGGCAGCAACGAAATCGAGTAGAACACCCCGCCCAGGTAGGTCAACGGCGTCAGCACAAAGGTCGGGATGATCGAGATGTCATCGAAGTTGCGCGCAAATACGGCGTTGATGAAGCCCAGCAGCGAGAAGATCGTCGCCGTCAGCACCACCACCAGAACGGTCACGCCCAGGTGATGCACCTGCAAATCAGTGAAGAACAGCGACAGCAGCGTCACGATGATCCCGACCATCAAGCCGCGCAGCACGCCACCGAGGGTGTAGCCGATCAGGATGGTGTGCGGTGACACCGGCGACACCATCAACTCCTCAATGGAGCGCTGGAATTTGCTGCCGAAGAAACTCGACACCACGTTGCCGTAGGAGTTGGTGATCACCGACATCATGATCAGGCCCGGCACGATGTACTCCATGTACGTGAAGCCACCCATATCGCCGATCTGTCGACCGATCAGGTTACCGAAGATCACGAAGTACAGAACCATGGTGATCGCTGGCGGCAGCAGCGTCTGCGGCCAGATCCGGGTAAAGCGCCGGACCTCACGGTAAACGATGGTGTTGAGGGCAACGAGGTTGGGTTGCAGCTCGGAACTCATACCGCCACCTTCGACAGATTTTTCTCCACCAGGGACACGAACAACTCCTCGAGGCGATTGGTTTTGTTGCGCAGGCTCAGCACTTCGATGTTCTGCTGCGCCAGCTGAGTGAACAGCGCGGTGATGCCCATGGACTTGTCCACCTGGACTTCCAGGGTGTGGGCATCGAGCAAGCGTGACGGATAGCCAAGCAGCTGCGGCGGTGCGCTCACGCTGCTCTTCAAATCCAGCAGGAAGGTCTCCACATGCAGTTGGCCGAGCAACTGCTTCATGCTGGTGTTTTCGACGATAACGCCGTGGTCGATGATGCCGATGTTGCGGCACAGCTGCTCAGCCTCCTCCAGGTAGTGCGTGGTGAGGATGATGGTGATGCCTTTCTTGTTCAGCTCGGTGAGGAAGGTCCACATCGAGCGACGCAGTTCAATGTCCACGCCAGCAGTCGGTTCGTCGAGGATCAGCAGGCGCGGTTCGTGGACCAGCGCACGGGCGATCATCAGGCGCCGCTTCATGCCGCCGGACAGCGAACGCGACGGCACATCGCGCTTGTCCCACAGGCCAAGCTGGGTCAGGTACTGCTCGGCGCGTTCCTTGGCGACTTTCGCCGGGATGCCGTAGTAACCGGCCTGGGTCACGACGATATCGAAGGTCTTTTCGAACTGGTTGAAGTTGAATTCCTGGGGCACGACGCCAATGGAGCGCTTGAGCGCCGCCGGGTTCTTGTCCAGGTCGTGACCGAAGATATTCACCGTGCCGCTGGTCTTGTTCACCAGGGTCGACAGAATGCCGATGGTCGTGGATTTGCCGGCGCCGTTGGGGCCGAGCAAGGCGAAGAAGTCACCTTCGGCGACATCCAGATCGATACCACTCAAGGCCTGGAAACCGTTGCCGTAGGTTTTGGTTAGCTGCCGGATGGACAGAGCGGAACTCATATCGGATTACGCACCAAGAAGGGGAAGAAAGGGACAGATATGGGCGGGCGGCAAGCAAAACAACCGCGGCGCATGGACGCAATGGTGCTTGTCGCCGCCGCACAAGTACAGTCAAGTGTGTCGATAGTGAGTATTAAGTCAACGCGGTCATGACCGCCTTGCGATACGCCGGACGCTCTTGCAATCGTGCGTACCAGGCCTCCAGATGGGGCTTGGGCGAACGTTCGATCGGCATCTCGAACCAGGCATAAATGAAACTGCCCAAGGGAATGTCGCCCATGCCGATCTCGGCACCGGACAGATAGGGCTGGGTCGCCAGCGCCTGGTCGGCCATCGCCAGCAGCGTCTCGCATTCCTTGATCGCCGCGTTGATCGCGGGCCAGTCCTGTTGCTCGGCCGGGGTTCGCAGAACGCCCCAGAACACCGTGCGGAATGGTCCGGCAATACTGGACGTGGTCCAGTCCATCCACTTCTCGGCGCTGGCCCGCGCTTGCAGGTCCGCCGGATACCACGACGTATTCGCTGCATGCCTGGCCATCAGGTAACGCACGATGGTGTTGGATTCCCACAGCACGAAGCCATCGTCTTCAATCACCGGCACGCGGCCATTGGGGTTCATGGCGCGGTACTCGGGCGTATCGACCACACCAAAGGCACCGCCGGCGTCGATGGCCTCATAGGCCAGGCCCAGTTCCTCGGCGGCCCACAATGGTTTCCTGACATTCGATGAATTCTTCCGACCCCAGATCTTCAGCATGACCGCCTCTTTATGGATGAATGCGCAGGCAGCATACGCCGGATCAGGCGCGACTCAAATCGCTCTGCATGTCCCCCAGCAGCGCCGGCAGTTGCTCGTCGAACAGGTGCGGATAACACTTTTCGAGGTGTTCGAAGAAGAACTTTTCCGGCACGTCGCTGAACTGGCCGTGATCGATCATGTACTCCATCAACTTCTCGCCGTCGCGATTGTAGGGATGAAAAACGCTGTCGTTGATCCCGTCGAACTCCAGTGGCGCCACATTGAACAGGTCGCACAAACCCTGGTTGAACGCAGGGGTGGCCTTGACCCAACGCCCGTTCAGATAAAGCTCGGTGTAGCCGTGCATGGCGAACACGTCGCTCTTGAGCAATTCGAGCAAGCGCGGCGTCGACAGATGATTGCGCACGTCCGCCAAACCGATCCGCGCGGGTATGCCGCAGTGCCGCGCTGCACCGGCCAGCAGTGTGGCTTTCGGCACGCAATAACTTTCCCCGGCCGCCAGCGCATGACTGCCGCACAAGGTCTGCGGATCACGGCTGAAGGTATAGGGGTTGTAGCGCACTGCCTCTCGCACCGCGTAATAGAGATGGACCGCCTGCTCGAGCGGGTCGCGACTGGCACCGCGGTGTTTTTCGGCGAACTCCACCACACAGGGGTGGTCACTATCGATGAAGCGGCCGGGGCTCAGGTACTCGTGCATGCGGGCAATCTCCTTGAGAAGTCTCGAGTCTATCGAGAGGTTCAGCACAGAGATAACGACGTTTCGGCCAAACATGGGCGCTTTGTCGCCCGCTCAATGAACGATTTTTCACGGTCTGTCGCGCCTAAGGCCTACACAATCATCCAGGGTTTCCCACGATTTCAATCCCCTCGCTCTGACCACCCGGTTTTACGGATGCCGTCTAAGCTCTGTGGGTTGGTACGCCCTGGGTTCACGGAGGATTAAATATGCTGCTGTTGTGGATACTGGTTCTGGTTGTCGGGATAGCTTATTTAGCCCACCGTCGCATCGCGCCGCTGCCTGCCCTGGGCATCGTGGCTGTCTATCTGCTGGCAATGGGCGCGTTCAGTCGCGCGCCGGGTTGGCTGCTGCTAATTTTCTGGGTGCTGACCGCCGCCGTGGCGGCGCCCCTGCTTTTGCCTGACCTGCGCCGCAAGTTCTTCAGCGCACCGATGTTCAACTGGTTCCAGAAAACCCTGCCGCCGATGTCGGAAACCGAACGCGATGCCATCGAAGCTGGCACCGTGTGGTGGGACGGCGAACTGTTCAGCGGTCGTCCGGACTGGAACAAACTGTTGTCCTATCCCAAGGTGCAACTGAACGAAGAAGAACAGGCCTTCATCGACGGCCCGACCGAAGAACTCTGCGCCATGGTCAGTGACTGGCAGCTCGGTCAAACCATGGACTTGCCGGCCGAGGCCTGGGCTTACATCAAGGACCAGGGTTTCTTTGCCCTGATCATCCCCAAGGAGTTTGGCGGCAAGGGTTTCTCGGCCTACGCCCATTCGCAAGTGGCGATGAAACTGGCCAGTCACAGCGGCGATCTCGCCTCCACCGTGATGGTCCCCAACTCCCTCGGCCCTGCCGAACTGTTGCTGCATTACGGCACCGACGAACAGCGCAACCATTACCTGCCACGCCTGGCGCGCGGCGACGAAATCCCCTGCTTTGCCCTGACCGGTCCCCTCGCCGGTTCGGACGCCGGCGGCATGCCCGACACCGGGGTGATCTGCAAAGGCGAATGGGAAGGCAAGGAAACCCTCGGCCTGCGCCTGAACTGGGAAAAACGCTACATCACCCTGGGCCCGGTCGCTACCCTGCTCGGCCTGGCGTTCAAGGCCTATGACCCGGACCACCTGCTGGGCGAAGAGGAAGACCTGGGTATCAGTCTGGCGCTGATTCCAACCGACCTGCCCGGCGTGGACATCGGCCGTCGTCACCTGCCCCTGGGGGCGGCGTTCATGAACGGCCCGAACTCCGGCAAGGATGTGTTCGTGCCGCTGGAGTTCCTGATCGGCGGCCAGGAAATGCTCGGCAAGGGCTGGATGATGCTGATGAATTGCCTGTCCGTCGGGCGTTCGATCTCCCTGCCGGCGGTGGGCACCGGCATGGCCAAGTTCACCAGCCTGGTGACCGGCCAGTACGCGCAGATTCGCGAGCAGTTCAACGTGCCGATTGCCGCGTTCGAAGGCATCCAGGAAGCCATGGCGCGCATCGGCGGCAATGCCTGGATGATGGACGCCGCACGGATGCTGACCGCCAACGCGGTGGACCTCGGCGAGAAACCGTCGGTGCTGTCGGCGATCCTCAAGTACCACCTCACCGAGCGCGGCCGCGAGTGCATCAGCCAGGCGATGGATGTGCATGGCGGCAAAGCGATCATCATGGGGCCGAACAATTACCTGGGGCGCAAATGGAACGGCGCGCCGATCTTCATCACCGTGGAAGGCGCGAACATTCTTTCGCGCAACCTGATGATCTTCGGCCAGGGCGCGATTCGCTGCCACCCCTTCGTACTCAAGGAAATGGCCCTGGCCACACGGGAGGACAAGGACCAGGCACTCACCGAGTTCGATGGCCTGCTGCTCAAGCACATCGGCTTTGCCGTGGGCAACGCCGCCAGCACGCTGGTGTTGAACCTGGGTTTCGGGCACCTGGAGCACATGCCGGGCGACAAGCTCAGCCAGGGTTATTTCCGCGCGCTGAACCGTCAGGCTGCCGCCTTCGCCCTGCTCGCCGACCTCAGCATGATGCTGCTCGGCGGCGAACTGAAACGGCGCGAACGCCTGTCAGCACGGCTGGGCGATGTGCTAAGCAACATGTACCTGGCCAGCGCCGCGCTCAAGCGGTACAACGACCTCGACTCGCCGGAGTACATGAAGCCGCTGTTTACCTGGGCCATGGAGGAAAGTCTCGGGCACGGCGAGCGGGCCATGGATGAACTGCTCAACAACTTTCCGAACAAGGTGCTGGGCTGTCTGTTGCGAGTGATCGTGTTCCCGTTCGGCCGTCGCCACAAAGGGCCGTCGGACAAACTCGGCGCCGAAGTGGCGGCGGTGATTGGCCGCGCCAAGGGCGATCCGGCCCTGGAGGAAGTGCTGTTGGGTTGCTACCGCCCGCAATCGGTCGAAGACCCTGTTGGCGTCCTGCAGCACACCTGCAATCTGTTGGACGCTGCGCAACCCTTGCGCAAGAAACTGCACGTGGCGCTCAAGAGCGGTCAGGTCAAACCGGTCGCCGGGGAAAATGTCATCGAGGCCGCACTGGAAGCCGGCGTGTTGCAACCGGTGGAAGCCCAGACACTGCGTGAGGCCGAAGCATCGCGACGCAAAGTGATCGATGTCGATGCTTTCGATAAAGAGGAAATAGCCCTGACCGAGGGTAGCGTGCGCTGATCCATCCAGCTCTCGATCATGGGAAAATGCGCGCGGGAGCTTTATACTCCCGCGCCCGTTTTGCTCTTGAGGACTTATCTCGTGTCCAACATCGTTGCCGATCATCTCGTTTTGCTCGACCACTTGCGCAGCATCCTGGTCGCCGTAGGTGAGGCCGAACAGGTTCCCGAAGAAAGCCATGCCTTGTTCCTGGAGCGCTTCGACGAACTGCTGGCGTCACTGCCGATCGATCCGATCGAAAGCCAATACCTGGGCCAGGACATCCTGACTCAAGTCATTTCCCGTTATCCGCAAATCGCCCACCTGATCCCACGGGATCTGCTGTGGTATTTCGCCGGTGACTGCCTGCACTACTTGTCCGATGAAGAAATCGACCTGTACCAGGCACTGGAAGAGCGTCGTTTCGAAGCCGAACAGAATGACGAACCTTTCGACTGGAACCAGGAGAAACAGCTGCTGGCGTTGTCGAATCAGGACAGCAAGCACTGATACAAAAGATCGCAGCCTGCGGCAGCTCCTACAGGGGAATTGCGCACCACCTGTAGGAGCTGCCGCAGGCTGCGATCTTTGCTTTTGCCTCAGAACAACCCTTCACTCTCGGGCAACTCATACTCCGAAACCGGCGTACTCAGCGTGCTCGACTTGCCTGGCTTGCCCAACGTCGGCTCCTTCTCCAGACACTCCACCAGGTAATCAATCAATACCCGTAGCTTGGGCGGCAGGTATCGGGTTGGCGAATACAGCAACCAGGCGCCTCCGTGGTAGGACGCCAGGAACGTCCAGTCCGGCAGCACCTGCACCATCAACCCCTTCTCCAAGGCACGACGCGCGGTGAAATACGGCAGGCTGCCAATGCCGATGTGCTGCAACACCGCGCCAAAACGTACACCGGTGTGATTGGCGGCATACCGTCCGCGCACTCCGACGGTGACGGTTTTGCTGCCTTTCTTGAACTTCCACCGCGCATCGCTCGGGGTTTCGCCCAGATAAATGCAACTGTGGTTGAGCAGGTCATGGGGGTGAGTCGGCGTCCCGTGCTCGGCCAGATACTCGGGTGTGGCGCAGAGCAGATGGTCGATGCTCAGCAGCTGTCGCCCCACCAACCCCGCTGGTGGCCGGTCGGTGATGCGAATCGCCAGGTCGACGTGATCGTCGATCAGATCCACCTGACGATCCTCAAGCAACAACTCCACATCCACCTTGGGATAACGGCGCAAAAACTCCGGCATATGCGGGTGAATCACGATTCGGCCTACCGCTTTAGGGACGCTGATGCGCACCACTCCCTCGGGCTCATCAGTGAACTGACCACTGATTTCCATCACGGACCGGGCCGCGTTGACCATCTCCTGGCACCGCTTGAAGACCTCCTCGCCACCATCGCTCAAACGCAGCTTTCGTGTAGTCCGTTGCAGCAAACGGGTGGCCAGGGCCTTCTCCAGTCGCGAGATGCTGCGACTCACCGCCGAGGGCGAAGAGCCCAATTGCCGAGCGGCTTCGGAGAAGCTGCCGGTTTCGACGACCTTGACGAAAATCGCCATTTCACCCAGCAATGGCAGTGGAAGATTTATGCTCACAACGCAACAGTCCTTTGATGTTTGAGCGGATTATCACGCTAATCCACGCTTCATATAATAAAAAATAGAAATTTGATTACGAGCTTGGAATATGACGCTTCGCCTCTTTTTCCACAGTGATGACCTCAAGGCCAATGTGGAAGTCCTGGACTGCGCACCTCACGAGAACGAATTCGCCGTGGTGCTGCGCGCAACCTTGTTTCACCCTCAGGGCGGCGGACAACCTTGCGATACGGGGTGGATCGGCGACAGCCGGGTACTGCGCGTAGTCCAGGATCCTGACCGGATCGTCCATTTCGTCGATCAGCCGGTCAACCCCGGCATGACCCAGATCCGCATCGACGAGCAACGTCGCCAGTTCAATACCCGCATGCATTCGGCCGGCCACCTGATTGGCCACTTCGTCCAGGCCATGGGTTGGATGCCGATCAAGGCGCATCACTGGCCCGGCGAAGGACGTGTGCAATTCAAACCGGCAGACTCGGCCCAGGACGTTGACCCGCAGACCGTTCAGGACGGCCTCGAACAGTGGATCGCCCATGATCTCCCGCGCCTGACATCGCTGCGCGAAGGCGCCCGGGAAATCAGTTTCGGTGAACTGCCGGCCTATGGCTGTGGCGGCACCCATGTACGTAGCCTGAAAGACCTGGGCACGGTCACGATCTCGTCCCTTTCGCAAAAGAAAGGCACGTTGTCCGTCCACTACCACGTGGACTGAACCTGCGACGCGCCTATAAAGGCCCGCTCAGTCTGACTGGCGGGCCTTTTTTCTGCGATGGACATAAATCGCGCACAAACAAAAACGCCGCTCAATGAGCGGCGTTTTTGTTAAATATGGAGCGGGAAACGAGACTCGAACTCGCGACCCCGACCTTGGCAAGGTCGTGCTC